>WVZO01000126.1 GCA_011772425.1 Candidatus Aminicenantota bacterium | reverse complement strand
TAAACCCGTTTTCCTTCGTATTTTCTCTGCAACGCTCTTTGTAGCTTCAAATACGGCATGGAAATAATTATCAAAAAGCAATTCTTCTTTACAAAATTTCAATACGTCTGCATGAACATTTCGGTTTAAAAGGCTATCTCTAAGCTTGCTAGCACGGGCAGCGGCTTCGCTAAGTGTTGATGCTTTTTGTATTCTTCCTAACTTCCCGTCTTCGCCAAGAGATAAACCTTCAAAGCTGAGTACCTGATTTAACTTATATCGATTAGATGAAAACCACTCCTGTTTATTAAAATGTCGTGCGGGATTCATGGCATTTTGTATAAAAACGCATACGTTATTTGAGCAATCATCTATCTCTTGTTTTTGTTTTAGAGCTTCAAATAATCTCTTCCACTTGGTTATCCCTGGATTAGGGTCTGGAATTCTAGATTCGCTCAATAATTTTCCAATCTCTGAACCTGTGAATCCCTCAGAAGTATCACCTAGTATTTTCGATATCGATTCAATCACACTCAAGTCAAATTTTTTTAATGCTGTCATATCTTTTTACATTTTTAAAGGGGGATATTAAAAATAAGCTCCCGCCCTTTGGGCCTTACCTTACCCTTTTTCTCCCAGCCAACTCAAATATTCTCCATGTAATCATCTCCGGTCTTTCCCGGAAGAATATTATTTACCACACCTTGAGAAAGAAAGTCAACCCCCATTGCACACTTTTTTAAAAATGAGTATTTTTACCTATACTCCTCCTTATGTTGTTCTTCAAAATTCCATGAATTTATCTGTCGAGACTTGCCACTCCCCAAGCTACTGATTATAACTTTCTAACCCGCCAATTCAATGATATTCGACTCGTTTTCCGGCACTTCAAAGATTTCCATTGCCTTGCTTTTGTGTTCCGTTGTTATTGTCAAATACCGGGATGTGGTGGTAATGTCCTTGTGGCCGAGAATTTTTTTGAGCGTGTACAAGTCACCGCCGTTCATCAGAAAATGCGAGGCAAACGTGTGACGAAGGTCATGAAACCTCATGTCATTTATCCCTGCTCTTTCCAACGCACTCTGGCATCCTCTCTTTAAATCCATATAAGGTTTCCCGGTTTTGGGGTTTTCAAGGGGACGGCGTCCCCACCCTATAGGATTTGTTTATTGCAGTTGAAGGGAACCAGTCGGGAAAATTTTGTTTTTTGAGTGTTTTTTCAGAATATTAATAAATATATACCGGCCGCCGTTCCTGGTAAGGTTGAGTTTGGGCAACAGTTCACGCAGCGACCTGGCAAGATCAGATCCCGTTTACATTGAAAAAGGTACCAAGTAGATGCGTACTTGGTACCTTTCCTACTTCTCAAAGCAAACTAACATCATCTTGTGAAAAGTTCTTTTTGATTTTTTGGCGGCAAAATGGTAAACTATTCCCTTATGAAGGAGACAGCGGCACATGGCTTTACCGATTAATATTGAAGATTTGATTACCGGGAGAACGGTTGAGTGGGAGAGGATCGAGTTTAAAAAAGGCTGGAACCCGGTTGGCGTTTTGCACAGTATCTGTGCCTTTGCCAACGACATCAACAATTGGGGAGGCGGGTATATTGTGATTGGGATCGAGGAGGAAAAAGGCCGTCCGGTGTTGCCTCCAGCAGGTCTTGATATTGTTGAGATAGATGAAATCCAAAAAGAACTTTTAAACATGTGCAACCGATTAAAACCCCACTATTTCCCCATTGTGGAACCAGTCCTTTTCAAAGACAAGCATATTTTGATTATCTGGGTACATGGTGGGCAGAACCGTCCGTACCAATCACCGATTTCATTGGTAAAAAAGCCGGAGTATGCTTATTATATTAGGCGGTTTTCCAGTACCGTAAAAGCAAAGATCGACGAAGTAAAGGAACTACTCTCGCTGGCGGGTACGATTCCTTTTGATGACCGAATACACCATGGTTCGGAAATTGCCGATTTGAAATTGACCTTGATCCAATCGTATCTGCACGAAGTTAGAAGCGCCTTGTACAAAAAGGCGGCGGATATGCCTTTTGAACAATTATGCAGGCAGATGATGATTGTAGATGGAGCAGACGAGTATACCAAACCCAGGAATGTGGGACTTCTGTTTTTCAATGACAAACCGCAGACATTTATTCCCATGTCTCAAATTGAAATCGTTCAATTTCCCTCCAGTCCGAGCGGTGACCGGTTGAATGAGAAAATCTTTCAAGGTCCAATCGATCATCAGATAAAGAGTGCTCTAACACATTTAAAAAATATGTACGTAAAGGAGTTTGTGCGAAAAGTACCGGACCGCGCCGAAGCCATCCGTTTTTTTAATTACCCATATGTAGCATTGGAGGAGAGCGTCGTCAATGCCATGTATCACAGGAGCTATGAGATCAAGGAACCTGTAGAAATACGGGTCCATCCCGATCGGATAGAGATTTTGAGTTTCCCCGGCCCGGACCGGTCGATAAAGCAGTCGGACATACAGAAAGGGGTGTTGGTTGGACGGAGGTACAGGAACCGAAGGATCGGGGAATTCTTAAAGGAATTGGAACTTACGGAAGGACGATGTACGGGGATTCCCAAAATAATAAAGGCCATGAAAGACAACGGTTCACCACCTCCTATATTTAAGACTGATAATGATCGGACTTACTTTGTCACCATATTAAATATTCACCCCAAAGCGACCAACGAGTCGGAGGATGGACAGTCACTAACTGAGCGGGAAATCAAAGTTTTGAAATTTTGCCGCGAAACACCCAGGAAACGGAAGGAAATATTAGAATATATCGGTTTGTCAAATAAATACGAAAATTATAAGAGGCATATTGCTCCATTGGTTTCTAAAGGACTTCTTGTGATGTCTAATCCGGAGAACCCTAAAGATCGGAACCAAAGCTATGCAATTACCGGTCCCGGCAGACAGGCGGTTACATAAGGGGCTAAGAAAAAACACCATTATAAAAAGTTATATGGCAAATTTTAAGAATTCTATAGGGATAAGTAAGGGGACAAGAAAATGAAAAGAGAAAAAATTCTGCCAGTCACTTTTTAGTCACATTTTGAGTATTATTCCTGTTTTAAGAATTCATCCAAAATATCAAAACATAGATTGGAAAAGGAAATTCATTTTACGATTGAATCTAAAGTGATTGTTCTCATCAAACAAAAGTCATCGGTTCCTGGTTCCTGGTTCCTGGTTCCTGGTTCCGGCAGGGAAAGCATTAAGATAAGACTTAAAAAGAGTTAAGCTAAGTGGGCATTTAGCAGTGGGCAACAGCCGGCACCTAGGGCACGCAGCGCTTTTAACTTTCTGCCTACTGCGTAAACCAGCCGAGCCAGGACCGAAAATCATTGACTGCTTCTTCAATTGCCCGGGAACTGAAGGTCAGTAAACATCATCTCTCCCGCAAAGAAATGTAAAGATAACCGGTCATGGATGATGAGCTGTCTACTCTTTTTTAATAGACGACTATACTCGATGGTAAGCCGTCTACTCTTTTTTAATAGATGGCTATATGTGATGATGAGCTGTCTACTCTCTTTTATATAGCTGTCTATACTCGATGGTGAGTCGTCTACTCTTTTTTAATGGATGGCTATACGTGATGATTTTTTTGCCTGGCCCCGTTTTCCTTGCAATATCAGGTTTTTTGGCTTATAATAAACCTATGACAGAAATGAATGCAGCAGCACATACCGGAACGAAGCGCCGGCCTGCTCGATACATCTATTACATTTTATTTACGGTTTCCGGTTTTTCAGGTCTTATTTACGAATCTATCTGGACCCATTACCTGAAGTTGTTCCTGGGGCATGCGGCATACGCGCAATCCCTTGTTTTGGTTATTTTCATGGGCGGTATGGCACTGGGCGCCTGGGGGATTTCCAGGTATAGTCTTAAAATACGCAACTTATTAATCGGCTACGCATTGGTCGAGCTTATTGTCGGCGTGTTGGCCCTCCTGTTTCACCCGGTGTTTGTAAAAGTGGTGAACCTGGCGTACACATCACTTATCCCCAACATAAATTCGCTATCCAATATCAACCTTATGAAGTGGACCTTGGCGGCACTACTGATCCTGCCGCAGTCGGTTTTATTGGGGACGACCTTTCCGTTGATGAGCGGCGGTGTGATCCGTCGTTACCCGGATCAACCGGGCAGGTCTTTGGCGATTCTTTATTTCACTAACAGTCTTGGCGGGGCCGTTGGTATCCTGGCTTCCGGTTTCCTGTTGATGGGCCGGGTGGGCCTGCCCGGGACTATTGTTGTCGCCGGGATACTGAACTTATTATTGGCCTTTGTCGTTTGGTTTATAAGCAGGAATAAGGAGACCACCGGTTCACAGTCGAGCACTGCGTTTCCAGCCGCACCTGGCGGTGGATCACCATCCAGGCTGCTTTATGGTTTTCTTTTGGTGGCGGCCCTGACCGGTACCGCATCATTCCTGTACGAAATCGGCTGGATACGGATGCTGTGCCTGGTGCTGGGCAGTTCTACCCATGCCTTCGAGTTGATGCTGAGCGCCTTTATCCTGGGTTTGGCATTGGGGGGTTTTTTTATCCGGCGCAGGATCGATCGATGTGAAAACGTCGCTAAAACGTTAGGTTTCGTGCAATTGACTATGGGCGGCCTGGCACTGCTCACCTTGCTGGCGTACGACCAGACTTTCAACCTGACCGGCATGGTAGTCAAAGCACTGCCCAAAACCGACCAGGGGTACCTGCTTTTTAATTTTTTCAGCCACGGCCTGTCTATGCTGATCATGCTGCCCGCTACTATTTGTGCGGGTATGACCTTGCCGTTGATCACTTACTTTTTGATTTCGAAGGGATACGGGGAGAGTTCCATCGGCCGGGTGTACTCTGCTAATACCATCGGTGCCATCGTGGGGGTTGTGCTGGGAGTTCACGTCATCATGCCGGCGCTGGGATTGAAAGACGTCATCACTATCGGCGGTACTATCGACATCGTGATAGGACTATGCCTTCTGTGGTACGTCAAATCCCATTTTAACCGGCGCAAATGGGCCGCTGCCGCCGCACTGCTGGTGGGATTTATTTTGATAAGTATCTTTTTTATCCGGTTCGACACCTATAAAATGTCTTCCGGGGTTTTCCGCTCCGGCGATCTCAACACAAGTAACACCGAAATTTTGTTCCACAAAGACGGGAAAACCTCCTCCGTTGATGTGATGAAATATGTCCTTAACCGGAAAGAAAATAGAAAAGGCATCGCCATCAGTACCAACGGCGTGTGTGTCGGGAACCTCAGTGCCGACGAATCTCACACTATAAGCGAAGACAACCAGATCTTGTTGGCGGCCATCCCGTTGTCCCTTCATCCCGGTGTGCGTAAGGCAGCAACTTTTGGCATGGGCACAGGGCTGACCGCCCATGTGTTGCTCACGGACCAAAATCTCGAAGAGCTGGACATCATAGAAATCGAATCCGCTGTCATCGAGGGGGCAAAGGTCTATGGCGAACGGGTTGCCAATACGTATAACGACCCTCGTTCCCGTATACATATCGAAGACGCCAGGGCCTTTTTTTCCAGCGGGAAAATAACCTACGACCTTATTGTCGCAGACCCCACCTACCCATGGGTCAGCGGTGTGGCGGGGCTTTTCTCCCGGGAATTCTACCGTTTTATCAATAACCATATCAATGAAGACGGACTGTTCGTCCAGTGGCTTCATTTGTATCATATCGATATAAATTTGGTGGCTTCGGTTATAAAGGCTGTCTCCGAAAATTTCGCGGACTATGCCATCTATTTTACCAACGACAACTATATTTCCATCATTGCCGGTAAGCGTCCCATTGCGCCCCTGGCTGACGGCAACGTATTCGATATCCCGGAACTGCGAAACATGCTGGCGCGTATCGGTATCTATAGAAAAGAAGATTTGCAATTGCATAAATTGGGCAGCAAAAAAAACCTGGATCCCTTGTTTCAATCTTACGATATCCAGGTCAATTCTGATTATTTCCCGGTATTGGATTTGGGGGCGGTAAAAGCCCGTTATATGAATGCCGATGCCCGTGAACTAATCCGGCTGCGTACCATCGCCTTACCGCTGGTGGAAACCCTGGAAAAAGACCCCACTCCCCGCCTGTCCAGGTTCGGCACCAAACCGATCAACTCTATCGCCGATAATGCCGCCCAGGGGATGGCTATTTACCAATATTTCCGCTCTTTATTAGACCCCGGGTATTTCCCGGAACTCACGATGAACGAAAAAACCAGTGAAATTGTCGCGGTCATCCGTACCATGCATAACAAATCACGATTTAACCGGGGCAAATGGGAAAATTACCTGGTCCGGTTGATGCGGCTGACATTGCCATACCTGTCACCCGGGGAGATGGCGGTTATCTGGGCCGATATCGATGCCGCGGGAATCTCAAGCAACTGGACTGATCTATTTAAAGCACTGGGTAACCGTGATTTCCAACAGGTTACCCGTTTATCCGCGACCATGTTTCCCGGCAAGGTTATCAAATCGACTCCTACCAACGATTATCTATTGACAACAGCCATGTTAGCCTTCATTGCCGTCGAACAACCAGGTTCAGCCGTAGACCTATGGAATCGTTACGATAATAAAGAAACACCGACACTGGCACTCCGATTACTGAGCGAGTTGGCAAAAGGGGTCGGCGTGCCCGCCGGAGGCAAATAGAATAGAGGTATTAAAATGAAAAACAGCAAGAGTAAAAGTTCCAAAACCGTACTATTTATCGTTCTTGGTGTCATCCTGCTGGTGATTCTCTGGAAAGTAGTCGACATGATCCGGACCCCCGACTTTGCCAGCCTGGCTTCCCAATGGCATAAAGGCAAACAAGGAGAAGGAAAATTCTCTATCATCTATCCATTGGACGGGACGGTCTTTCCACCGGGAATTACCACCCCTACTTTCCGCTGGGAAACGACGCTGGTTAAGGAGCAGCAGGTAAACGACTGGGCCATCGTGGTCAAAACAAAATCGGATGACCCCCTGGCCGGCAGTAAAGGGTTCACTGTATTCTCCCAGGGCAGCCCGAAGTGGAAACCTAAACCGGCTGTCTGGGACCAAATGAAACGCCAGTCGAGCGATAATGACTTGCAGTTGACCATCCTGGCAATAAACCCCGGCCGCGATAAAATCTTTGCCGGTGATGTCATCACTATTCGTACAGCAAAAGATAAAGTGGGTGCACCAATTTTTTACCGGGACGTGCCCCTGCCCTTTAAATACGCTTATGAGAACCTGGAACGTATCCGCTGGCGGTTGGGCGACATCAAATCGCATAGAGCCTCCAGGGTAATCTTGGAAAACCTTCCCCTTTGTGCCAATTGTCACTCTTTCACCCCGGATGGCGCTGCGTTGGCAATGGACGTGGATTATGCCAATGATAAAGGCTCTTATATGATCGCTGCCGTCCAAAAAGAAATCGTCATGACACCGGACAAAATCATTACCTGGAGCGATTACAAGCGGGAAGACGGCCAGGGAACCTTTGGTCTTCTGTCCCAGATTTCACCGGACGGCCGCTACGTCGTCAGTACCGTAAAAGACCAGTCTATATTTGTGCCCAAAGATGATCTCTATTATTCGCAATTGTTCTTTCCTATCAAGGGCATACTGGTGATCTACGACCGGCAGGAAAAAACCTATCGCGCGCTTCCCGGCGCCGATGATCCCCAATATGTCCAGAGCAGTCCCAACTGGAGCCCGGACGGGAAGTATATCTGGTTTGCCAAAGCTAAGATGTACTATTCCGAAAAAGCGGAAAAATCCAAAAGCGCGGTAATGCCTACTTCCGTGGCATCGGAGTTTATCGAAGGTAAACGCGGGTTTCAATACAGCCTCTTTCGCATCCCTTTTAATGATGGAAAGGGCGGCAGCGCCGAACCGATTCCCGGTGCCTCCGACAACGGCATGAGTAACTATTTTCCCCGTTTCTCACCGGATGGGAAATGGGTGGTATTTACCCGGGCCAAAAACTTCATGCTGCTGCAGCCTGACAGTAAACTCTATATCATGCCCGTCGAAGGTGGAACTCCCCGCTTGATGAACTGTAATACCCCTAATATGAACTCCTGGCACTCATGGTCACCCAATGGCAAGTGGCTGGTGTTCGCTTCCAAATGGTTGGGGCCTTACACTCAATTGTATCTGACCCACATTGATGAAAAGGGTAACGATACACCGCCGGTGTTACTGGAAAATCTTACTATTCCCAACCGGGCCGCCAATATTCCCGAATTCGTCAACTTGCAAGACCGGCCGTTTGAAAAGCTGGTAGACGATTTTACCGATACCGGCAACTACAACTTACGGATCGGTGTGGATAAATTTTTCCGCAACGACATGGAAGGCGCCATCAAAGCTTACAACAAGGCGCTGGCACAATCGCCGCTCAACGCTGGTATCTATTCCAAAAGGGGTGACGCACGGGCCAAATTAAAAGATTTTCAAAAGGCTGTCGAAGATTATGACAGGGCCCTGCAATTGGCCCCCAACTATTTCCAGGCCTACCGGGGCAGGGCAGAGGCCAAAGCCGGGTTGAGAGATTATAAAGGTGCTGTCGAAGATTACAATATCGCCTTGCGGATGAATCCCAAAGACAGCCAATTGTACGTCCTCCGTGCCATTTCCAAAGCAGAATCCGGGAATTTACAGGGGGCCATCGCCGACTTAACCGAATCCCTACGCCTAAAACCTAACGCCAAAATTTACAATCGCAGGGCCGATGTGAAAGCACGGTTGAAGGATTTCAACGGGGCACTTATGGATATAAACGAAGCCATCAAATTGACCCCCGACGATCACGTCCTTTATAACAACCGGGGCGTGTTGAAAGCCGATTCCGGCGACCTGGAAGGTGCTGTCGCGGATTACACCGAATGCATCAAGCGGAACCCTGATTATGCCCTGGCTTACAAAAACAGGGGCGGTGACCTATTTAAAATGAAAAAGTACAGCGAAGCCCGTGACGATTTAACCAAAGCCGTGGAACTCAACCCGAAGGACGTTGTTTCTTACTCTATGCTGGGTGAAGTGAAATTCGAGCTGCGGGATTTCCCCGGTGCCATCAAAGCCTTTGATGAGGCTATCCGTTTGAACCCCAACTCCGCGGACGACTATTACAAACGGGGCATGGTAAAATTGATATTGCGATACAGAGAGGGAGGCTGCGCCGATTTGCGTAAAGCCCATGAACTGGGTTCTATAAAAGCAATGCCCCAGATCCGAAAATACTGCGGACAGTAATTTTGACATTTTGCAGCGATTCCTTGAATCCAGGTGAATCCAGGGACGGAACTTTGGAATTTGGATTTTTTGCATGGCGACTTTTTATCCAAAAGGTTTGCTAGCTAGCGGAAAGGTTCTGCTAGCTAGCACAAGAGTTGTGCTAGCTCCCCCAAAAGCTGAGGCAATTGTCCCAGGGACTGAGGAATTTTCCTCAATAGCTGGTGAAATTGTCTGGAAGGTTGGGGAAATTGTCCCATGGGTTGGGAAAATTTGGTTTTCCCCTTCTTCGCTTCCTCGCTTCCGCGCTTCACACTGCCCCCTGCTCCCTGCCCCCTGCTCCCTGCCCCCTGCTCCCTACGCTGTACGCTCCCTCTCTCCTCCGCCGGTCGTCCCGGTTTCTAGGAGCTTTTGAAAAAATTGGCACACAAAGAATTCACTTTGCCACTTATGGTTTTCCTTCTGTTATGAATAAAAGGGGACATAAAAGGGGACATGCAAGAAAAATCTTTCTCTGTGTTCTCTGTGGCTCTGTGGTGAAAAATAACTGCTGAACTTGAGAATAATGCTAGATAATACTATAATATATAACTTTAAAAATGGCTGCTAAGAACATGAAGTTTTATAAGTTGCTTCTTCGTGTTTCTTCGTGTCCTTTGTGGCTAAAATACAAAAAGGAGGAAAATATGACTATGGAAGCCATAAATCCGGCAACGGGCGAAGTAATCAAAACCTATGCCACCATGACTGACGACGAGGTGAAGAAAGCCATTGCCGCCAGTCATGAAACATTTCAATCCTGGAGGAATGTACCTTTTTCTGAGCGGGCACAATTAATGAAAAAAGCAGCCCGGGTGCTGCGGGATAATGTGGATGAATACGCAAAACTGATGGCCCTGGAGATGGGAAAAGTCATGAAAGAAGGCCGCGCAGAAGCGGAAAAATGCGCCTGGGTCTGCGACTATTACGCAGAAAACGCCGAGGAGTTTCTAAAACGTGAAACAGTTCAAACCGATGCCTCAAAGAGTTTTGTCTCTTTCCAGCCACTGGGAGTGGTGCTGGCAGTGATGCCCTGGAATTTTCCTTTCTGGCAGGTATTCCGGTTTGCTGCCCCGGCCCTGATGGCAGGGAACACCGGTGTACTGAAACACGCTTCCAATGTGCCCGGGTGTGCATTGGCCATCGAAGAAGTTTTCCAAAAGGCAGGTTTTCCTGCCCCTGCGTTCCGCACCTTACTGATCGGAAGCAAAGCCGTGGCAGCCGTGATTGAAAATCCCCTGGTTACCGCTGTAACCCTTACTGGCAGCACACCCGCAGGAAGAGCAGTGGCCTGCAAATCCGGGGAAATGCTCAAAAAAACCGTGCTGGAACTGGGAGGCAGCGACGCCTACGTGGTGCTGGAAGATGCCAACGTAGAAGAAGCTGTCAACACCTGTGCCTTCAGCCGTCTGATCAATGCAGGCCAGAGCTGCATCGCGGCCAAACGTTTCATCGTCGTAGAACGCATCCGCAAAACTTTTGAAGAACTGTTTGTTAAAAAAATGGCAGCACAAAAAATGGGAGACCCACTGGAAGAAGGCGTTACCGTGGGGCCGCAAGCGCGGCATGACTTGCGGGATGAACTCCACTATCAGGTGGAAGAGAGCATTAAGAAAGGAGCTACCTGTCTCTTAGGCGCTCAAATCCCGGACAGCAAAGGCGCCTTTTACCCACCCACGGTGCTGACAGATGTCAAAAAAGGAATGCCCGCGTACGATGAGGAACTGTTCGGCCCTGTGGCGGCGATTATCCCGGTAAAAGATGAAGCCGAAGCCATTCGTGCTGCCAATGATTCTGTGTTTGGACTGGGTTCGGCGGTATTTACCCAAAACCTTGAAAAAGGAGAACAATTGGCGGAACGGGAGATCCAGGCAGGCAGTTGTTTTGTCAACACCTTTGTGCGTTCTGATCCGCGTTTACCTTTTGGCGGTATTAAGGAAAGCGGATACGGGCGCGAACTCTCCCATTTCGGCATCAAGGAATTCGTCAACATAAAAACAATATTTATAAAGTAGCCCTGCTGCGAAAATAACCTTTTTTCGTAAGATGAATTTGATCGTAGGGGTTTGATTCATCAAACCCAGCGGGTCAATTGTTCAGTAAATAGCATTTTTTTCTCTGTGTCCTCTGTGTTCTCTGTGGCAACATTAGAATTGCTGCAAAAAATTTAAAGGTATTGATTTTTATAATGTTGTATGATACCTTTAAAGCTAATCATATTTATGTTATTAATGGAGACTTGTGATGAAAAAAACGAAAGTTAATAAGGCGCATTATGTTCTGAAAGGGAAAATGGTGAATTTTTTCCAATGGGATTTACCGGTTCAATACACGGGTATCAACGAGGAACATAATGCTGTAAGAACCACGGGTGGCATTTTTGATGTCAGCCACATGGGAGAAATCCGCTGCAAAGGTCCACAAGCCCTGGACGCGGTTCAATATGTAACCGCCAACAATGTGGCCAAATTAAACCCGGGTAGAATCCATTATACCGGGTTACTGACGGAAAAAGGATGTTTTGTCGACGATTTGCTGGTCTATATGATCGCTGAAAACCACTATTTCCTGGTGGTCAATGCTGCCAATACCGATAAAGATTTTGGCTATATGAAAGAAAAAACCAACCCCTTTGATGTGGAAATCACCAATGAAAGCGATGATTACACACAAGTGGCTATCCAGGGTCCCAAAGCGGAAACATTGCTCTCCGCGTTTACAGATATAGACCTTACAGCTATTACATACTATCACTTTACCTTTGGCAAGGTCAACAACATAGAGGCTCTTATATCCAGGACCGGGTACACCGGTGAAGATGGATTTGAAGTTTACGTTCAAGTGGACGAAGAAACCGCTTCTGGTCTTTTTCTTGATCTTGTGGAAAAAGGTAAGGAACATGGGATTGTTCCTGTGGGGCTGGGTGCCAGGGATACCCTGCGGTTGGAAGCTGGCATGGCCTTGTACGGAAATGATATTGACGATTCCCATACGGTGTTGGAAGCCGACCTGGGATGGATTTTGAAATTGAAAAAAGGTGATTTTCTGGGAAGAGACGTGCTGTTGAAACAGAAAGAAGAAGGAATCAAACGGAAATTAGTGGGATTTGAACTGGTGGACCGTGGAGTTGCCCGTCATGGCTACCCGGTCTACGTAGACGGCAGCGAGTACAGCACCGTAACCAGCGGCACCTTTGCCCCATTCTTGAACAAACCCATTGGTATGGCCTATTTACCTATTGAAAAATGCGAAATCGGAACAGAATTCGAGATCGGAATTCGCGGCAAACGGGTAAAGGCCAAAGTGGTGGAAACTCCATTTTATAAACGAAATAAATGATGAATAGGAGGTAAATATGGATTTAAAAGATTTCAGGTTCACAAAGGAGCATGAATGGGTAAAAGTAGACGGTGATATTGCAGAAATAGGAATATCGGATTATGCTCAAAAAGAGTTGGGAGATGTGGTTTATGTAGAACTGCCCGCTGTTGGCGACAGCTTCGGCAGAGGAGACGCCTGTTCCAATATTGAATCGGTAAAAGCAGTCAGCGATATCTATGCACCGGTTTCAGGCGAAATAGTGGAAGTAAACGTGACTTTGGAAAGCAAACCGGAACAGATCAACCTGGACCCTTACGGCCTGGGTTGGATTTTTAAATTAAAAATCGAAGATCCTGAGGAATTGAATGACTTAATGAGCGCGGAAGCATACGACGAATACCTGAAAGGCATCATGGAGGAGTAAGGAGTAATGAATGAATTATTTTCCATTGACCGATTCTGACCGGGAAGAGATCTGCAGACTCCTGGGAATCAAAAAGACGAGGGAACTTTTTTCAGACATACCCCGGGAGAACGCGTATTATCCATTGGACGACATTCCCTCTGCCCTACCGGAAAATGAACTTATCGAGCGATTTAAAACCATTACCAGGAAAAATAAATGTTCCCATTACTTAAGTTTTTTGGGTGGTGGTGCCTATAACCATTTTACACCGGAAGTCGTGAAGCATCTCAGTCAGAAGGGTGAATTTCTCACCCCTTACACACCCTATCAACCGGAAGTCAGCCAGGGCAGCCTGCAAGCCATGTTCGAGTACCAGACCATGATTACCATGCTGACCAGCATGGATGTAGGCAATGCTTCTTTGTACGACGGTGGAACCGCTGCTGCCGAAGGGGCACTCCTGGCGCTGCGCAAAGCACGTAAGAAAAATAAAATCCTGGTGGCTAGAAACCTCCACCCCGAATACAGCGAAATCATTGAAACCTACCTGCGGGACCTGGAGGAATACAAAATCGACTATATCGACTTCATTCGGGAAACCGGGACCGTAAACCTGGAAGAACTGGAGAAAAAGGTTTGTGACGATTGTGCCGGTTTTCTCTTCCAGTCTCCCAATTTCTTTGGGGTGGTGGAAGACAGCAAAAAAATATCCGGAATCCTCCACAACAAGAACATCTACTCCATCCAGGTAGTGGTAGAAGCCATGTCCCTGCCTTTCCTGCAGCCTGCCGGGGCAAACGGTGTGGATATTGTGGTGGGAGAAGCCCAGAGTTTCGGTCTTCCACTGGGGTACGGGGGTCCTTACCTGGGATTCATGGCAGTTAAAGATGAATTTATCCGGCAAATGCCGGGACGACTGGTGGGAGAAACCGTGGATGCCGAAGGAAAACGCGGCTACGTACTGACCCTGTCCACCCGGGAACAACACATCAAGCGAGAAAAAGCCACTTCCAATATCTGCACCAACCAGGCCTGGTGTGCCCTGAGGGCCGCGATGTACCTGGCCGCCATGGGAAAAACCGGCCTGATGAAGATCTCCAAAATGAACCATCTCAATACCGCCTATTTTGTCAAAAAAATCGCCGCCTTCAGTCACGTCAGTATCACGTACAAGAAAAACTTCTTTAACGAAGTGGTGTTGGAGGTCAACCGGGAAAACATGGCGGTCGATGATTTTATGGATAAACTGGAAGAAAAAGGTATCCTGGTGGGGGTCCCGTTGAAGTGGTTCCATAAAGACTATGAATCTGCGATCCTGGTCAATTTCACGGAGCTGCATAAAAAAGCGGATATCGACACATTAATCGATGCCATCGGAGAACTGCAATGAATAGATTACCGGAATTGATATTCGATAAAAGCAAGGACGGCAAAATCGGTTATTCATTTTCCGGCACGGAATTTTCGGATGATTTGATTGCCCTGGACCCGGAGCAGCGGAGAACGGATATCGAGGATTTCCCCCAGTTATCGGAAGTAGAGATTGTCCGACACTATACCAATTTATCTCATTTGAATCACTCCGTGGATTCCGGGTTTTACCCGTTGGGCTCCTGTACCATGAAATACAATCCCAAAATTAATGAGAGAATTGCGGAATTACAGGAGTTTTCCGCCCATCCCTATTCCCCCCTTAAACTGGTGCAGGGAAATCTCGAGGTCATGAAAACCCTTGAGGAGTGGTTGATAAAGATTACGGGTATGGCAGGTTTTACCCTGGCACCGGCGGCTGGTGCTCATGGTGAGTTTGTGGGCATGAAAATCATCCGCAAGCACCTGGCCGGGTTGGGCAATCCCCGGAAGTTTGTACTGATCCCGGATTCTGCCCACGGCACCAACCCGGCATCGGCTCATTTTTCCGGCTACCGGGTCAAAGAAATACCCTCCAATGCAGATGGTATTATTGCTGTGGAAACCCTGGAAGAACATCTTGATGAAGATGTCGCTGCCCTGATGATGACCAATCCCAATACCCTGGGTATATTTGAAAAAAACATTGTTGAAATAGCGGAGGTGCTGCATAAAAACGGCTCACTGCTGTATATGGACGGTGCCAACATGAATGCCTTTATGGGGATCGTCAAACCCGGTGACCTGGGAGTGGATGTGATTCATTTGAACCTGCATAAAACGTTTTCCACTCCCCACGGTGGTGGTGGGCCCGGTTCCGGACCCATCGGGGTTGCCAAACACCTGGTGAAACATTTACCCGTACCGGTGATTTCCAAAAGAGGCGATCAGTACCATGCTTCTTACTTTAACGAAGGAATCGGGCGGGTAAAGAATTTCTATGGCAATTTCCTGGTATTGGTTCGGGCATTGGCTTACCTCATGGCCCTGGGCAAAGAGAACCTGAGAAAAGTAGCTGAAGATTCCGTATTAAATGCCAACTATATTCGTAAGCACCTGGAAGACTACCTTCATCTGGCTTACCCGTCCAAAACCCTTCATGAAGTGGTGTTTTCAGATAAAGGTTTGGACGTCAAAACCCTGGACATTGCCAAGCGGCTGTTGGATTTTGGCATTCATCCGTTTACTGTCTACTTCCCGCTGATCGTCCACGGGGCCATGATGATCGAACCCACGGAAACCGAAAGCAAAGAGAGCCTGGATGAATTTATCAACGCCATGAAAGCCATATTGAAAGAAGCCGAAGAAGATCCTGAGAAGTTAACCCGGGCCCCTCACACCACACCGGTAAGACGGCTGGATGAAGTACAAGCCGCCAGGCAATTGGTACTTAAATGGCAAAGAAAACAAATAAGGTGATTTAATTGAGCGTACAAGACATTATATTAAAATTACAGGAATATTGGGCCAACAATGGGTGTTACATTGCGTCCGGTTATGACAACGAAGTCGGTGCCGGTACGATGACGCCCGACACGTTTTTCCGGGTACTGGGTAAACAACCCTGGAAGGTGGCGTATTGGCAGCCTTCCCGCCGGCCGAATGACGGGCGTTATGCCCAGAATCCCAACCGGGTGCAGAAGCATAACCAATTCCAGGTAATATTAAAGCCCGTACCCCCGGATGGTCAAATCCTGTATCTCAGGAGCCTTCATTTCCTGGGGGTTGACATTCACACCCACGATATTAAATTCGACGAAGACAACTGGGCTGCCCCGTCGTTGGGTGCCTGGGGTGTGGGTTGGCAGGTAATGTGCGACGGCCTTGAAATCACCCAGTTTACCTATTTCCAGCAAGCCGGGGGCATCGAGTTGAACCCCAATTCCCTGGAAATTACTTACGGCATTGACCGGTTGGCTGCTTTTTTGGATGTGGAAGATTCCATTTACCACCTGGAATGGGGGAACCGGGTTACCTATTCGCAGCTGCGTACGGAAGAAGAGCGGCAGTTCTCCATCTACAATTTCGAATACGCCGACATCCAATTACTGCGGAACCTGTACAACCAATACCAGAAAGAAGCCACCCGCTTAGTGGCAGCCGATCTCTACCTGCCGGCCTTTGACTATGTTCTCAAATGTTCTCATACCTTTAATATATTGGATGCACGGAAAGCCGTATCAGTGGCTGAGCGGAATGCGTTTATGGCCACAATGAGAAACCTGGCCAACCAAATTGCCAAAAAATATATTGAAGCAACCGATGTGGAAAGCGAAAGCGAGGATTATAATGAGTGATTTTTTGTTTGAATTGGGAGTGGAAGAAGTTCCCGTTTCTGAGATCGAAACCACTCTAAATCAATTAAAGAATAAATTTCAAGCGAAGTTAGAGGAGAACCTGGTAGAATTTGGAAAAATCGAAACCGCAGCCACCAACAGGCGGTTCATGATTTACATCGGTCGAATTAATGAAAAAGCCAATGACAGCGAGGAACAGGTCAAAGGACCTGCCAGGCGCATCGCTTTTGATGAGAATAATCAACCCACTATTGCCTTACAGAAATTCCTTGAATTCAACCAGGTGGAGTTGGAGGACCTGACGGAAATAGAGACCAAAAAAGGCATTTACCTGGTAATTGAAAAAAAGACAGAAGGTCAACCAACATTTGAAATCTTAAAGACAATTATCCCGGGGATTTTGCAGGAACTGACCTTTAACAAAACCATGGTGTGGAATGCTTCCCGGGTCTCTTTTGTCAGGCCTATCAAGAATATCCTGGCTCTTTTTGATAACCGGTTGATCCCGGTGGAATTCGGGGGGGTCCATTCGACATTTTTTACTCATGGGCATATTCTCCTGTCGGACACTCCTATTGAAGTAAAATCCTTTCGCGATTACTGTGAAAAACTGGATAAAAATTTTGTGATAGCCCGGGAAGAGGAACGAAAACAGAAGATTATGTCCGAGATAAAAGACGTTGAAGAAGAGTTTAATGCTCGTGTAGGGCTGGACGACCGTATGCTGGAAGATTATTTATATGCGAATGAATACCCGGTGGTGTTTTGCGGGGAATTTGCTAAAAAATACCTGGAACTGCCGGCCGAAATCATTTCCACGTTTATGATAAAAGAGAAGAAACTGCTGCCGGTGTTTGATCAGCAGGGTAACCTTTTAAACATCTTTGTGGGGGTATCCAATATCCCGGATGAGAGTCAGAATGTAAAGACAGGCAATGAGCGTGTGATTCGGGCAACCTTCGAAGATGCCAAATTTTTCTGGGACAATGATCGCAAGGATGATTTTGTCGGTTTACGGGAGCAGCTCAAGAATGTCACCTTCCACAAGGACCTGGGCAACTACAATGAAAAGACTGAACGACTTGCCTCTTATGTGGACCTCCTGGTAAAAGAGACAAAAAATGAACCCGTTTCACAGCCCCTTCAACGGGCAGCTCTCAATTGCAAAAATGACCTGGTCACGCGGATGGTGCGTGAATTCCCATCCCTGCAGGGCATTATGGGCGGACTCTACCTGAGAGAAAAAAAAGAACCGGAAGAAACCTGGAAGGCCGTTTACGGTCACTATGAACCCAAAGGGTTCCAGGCTGCCCGGTTAGAGCATTTGGGGGCCGGGATTTTATCCATCGCCGATAAAATCGATAATATTACTGCTTTTATCTCCAAAGGCATCAAAATCTCAAGCTCCAAAGATCCCTACGGCATTCGCCGCGATGCCAATGCCATCATTAAAATCCTTATTGACTTTAAACTGGATTTTAACCTGGATACACTGATCCAATTAGCCGCATCGAAATTCGCCGCTGAAGACGAACCGGATTCCCTTGCTGAAATTGTCAAACAAGTCAGAGAGTTGTTTTTTTCACGTATTGAGAATGTATTTAAGGACTTCTTAAAGCTCCGGTACGATGTGGTGAATGCGGTATTAAACACAGGAGACCTGTTCATCTATCAAATGTACCTGAGGGCTGTGGATACAGCCAAAATCGTTAAAACCGATTCCATCGAAGACCTGATAGCACTGCACAGGCGACTGAAAAACATCATAAAAGGCGCGGATTTATATGATATTTCCGAAGATGTCCTGGTTGAAGAGCAAGAAAGGATACTGCACGATATTTTCAAGGAGTCCAAAGTTAAAATTGAAACCATGTTGTCGAATCACCAGTACCTCCAGGGTTGTTCTGAAATTATGGAAATGAAACCCGTGATCGATAATTTTTTTGACAGCGTGATGGTCATGGCAGAGGATCAGAAGTTAAAGGAGAATCGCATTGCCTTGGTGCAGCAATTGGAACAACTGCTGTCCAAAATCGCCGATTTCTCGCTTATTGTTGAATAAGTTTTTAGCCACAAAGGACACGAAGGGGACACGAAGATTTTTCTTTGTGGTTCTTTGTGTAACTTAGTGGCTAAAAAAATAAGATGAAAAAGAAGGTTCTTTACGAATGTATTGAGTGCGGGTACCAGAGCCCGATCTCTTACGGCAAATGTCCCCAGTGCGATAATTGGGGTTCAATGGTGGAAGCAGCCGCTACTGCGGGCGATGCCGGGAAAGGGGGGCTCAGTCCACAAGCAAAGCCCGTCACCCTCAAAGAAATCGAAAATCTTGAAATCGAACGGCATATTACCGGCCTGGATGAGTTTGACCGGGTGTTGGGCGGCGGCATTGTCCCGGATTCCGTTGTGTTAATCGGCGGCGAGCCCGGGGTCGGGAAATCCACGCTCCTGTTGGAAGTATCCGGCATTCTTGCCTTCAAAAGTAAAAAAGTCCTGTACTACTCCGGTGAAGAATCTGCCATTCAAATTAAACTGCGGGCCAACCGGTTGGGAATAGACTCCGAAGATATTTTACTCCTTACCATGGGAACCCTTGAAGACGTACGAAGTTCTGTAGAAGACAAAAAACCTGATTTTTTGATTATCGATTCCATCCAGACCATCAACTCCAAATCCGGCCCCTCCATCTCCGGTTCCATCTCTTCCATGCGCTATGCCACTTCTGAAATCATCGAAATGGCCAAAACCAATCATGTCACCGTATTTATCATTGGTCATATCACCAAAGAGGGCCAGATTGCAGGTCCCAAAACACTGGAGCACATGGTGGATGCCGTATTGTATTTCCAGGGAGAGATAAAAACCGATTTACGCATCTTAAGGGCAGAGAAAAACCGGTTCGGTTCCATTGATGAAATCGGCATATTCCAGATGACCCACAAAGGCCTGACCTCCATCAGCGACCCGTCGCTGTTGTTTCTCCAGCACCGTCAGACTCCTGAATCTGGTATTTCTATTTTCCCTACCCTCAGCGGTTTGCGGTCTATTTTAATTGAAATCCAGGCGCTGGTTACAGAAAGTCCCTTTGTAGGTAATCCCCGGCGCATTACCGTGGGATTTGACCCGTACCGCATGTCCATGTTGATATCTATTATTGAGAAAAAATTAAAACTCCCCTTTTACAAATCCGATGTGTTTTTGAATATTACCGGCGGCATGACTATCCGGGAGACAGCCGGTGACCTGTCTATTATCTCTGCCTTGATATCCAGTTATAAAAATATTGTTGTACCAAAAGATTTGATTATTATCGGGGAAGTCGGGCTTACCGGGGAAGTCCGTCCTGTGACTTTTATTGAGAGCCGTATTAAGGAGGCAGTGCGCCAGGGGTTTGCCAGATTCATCTTACCTGCTGCGCAATCGGAGCTTAAAACCATTGATAATGTAACTCTCATCCCGGTTGAGAACCTTTACAATTTCTACAACAAGATAAAAAGTTAAGCAACAGGAGAGAGGCACCCTTCGGGCAATCTCTTATTTATAAAACTTCAATTGCACTTGAGACGTTTTATTGCATTTGGGACAACTGTATTCACCTAAAGTGCTAATCCCCGGTTCTTGCCAGGGTGTTTCTTTTAACGGTTTTTCATATTCGGAATGTTGACAGTGATTGCACTTTTGATAATAAAGAACGGTGTTTCCTTTAACATTCATTATTACACAACCGGACTGGGCCATAACTGGCATTGTTACCTCCTTAAACGTTAAGAATTTCCATTTTAAGCCGCCCGCAGCAACTTGTGCGTTTAAAGAACCTGACCGTAAATATTATCTTCGTCTTTAATCTTCTTACGTTAAGTTTGCGAATCTCCACCTTGATACAGGGTCGAATTTCTTATTCATCCACTTCATCGTAAGGCCAGACATATTTATATTCAGGATATTCTCCTTCGTCTGTTATTTTGGGTTCATATTTTCCGGTCCATTCCTGTTCTTTTTGTTTGCGCTCTTCTTCCGAGGAGTCGGGCAATTCTTCATAGCACACCATTTGGATCCATGCTCCCTGCATAAATTTCTTTATCCCTTCACCTTCAGGGTTCTCAAATATTTCCTTGACACGTTTACGTAGATTATCGGTTGACTCTACAAGCCTGGGGTGAACCGGGACTTTGTGGATGATGGCAAATATTCCGAAAACTGCCGGTGTTTCGGGAAGTTCTCCAAGGTTATCTTTTTTGTCGAGATTATAATCCTTGTGGAATATTTCCTTTTGTACGACATTTTCGTCGAACGTTGGATTCATTTTCGCTTTTTTTTCACTATAAATTGTCTTTTTCATTTTTACCTCTAGCCTTTGGAATTCATGAAAATTTTTTAAAATTTTTAACCGAGAAAAGAGAAGCAAAATTATAACAAAATTAAAACAATATGTCAAATATAAAAGCAGCAATTCTAATTTTGCCGTTTCAAGCAAGGGTAAACACAAGGTTTACCCCTACGAATGACCGAAAACGTTCATCAGACGTAGGGGCGAACCTTGTGTTCGCCCGGGCAGTCCACTTCTCGCAAGCTCCAGCAGTTGTTAGCGCCAGCACCAGCCTCAAGCCCCAGCTTTTATCTTTGGCTGGTGCTTGTGGTTTATGGCTGGGGCTCAACTGTCACGTACAACCAAATCGAAAAAGTACAACTTTAGTTGTACAAATTTTTAGTTTCATTTTCATACCAAATATACAACTTTTGGTGTATTGACAAATACTCGTTAATGCATTATATATTAATTACCCATTACAAGGCCCCAGGCCTTGGCCCTTGGCCCAAAAAAAATCTATGAGCACAGCAGTCAATCGTAAGAGAACAACTATTTAAAAAAAATAGGAGGTTTAATATGGGTAAAGAAAGAGAGTTTCCTTAGCGGTGTTTGTGTAAGTAACGGCCACCTATTTGGGGTGGCAGGTAAAACGTATCGCGCCTACTGGATCAGAATCATTGTCCAGGCTCGGTTTCCAGGGAACTCAATGCCTGGGATCTCCAGGTAAAAAGAAATGTTCAAAGACGTTCTCAATCGCGTGAGGAGTCACTGGTTCGGTATATGGGGAATTGATAAGGCGCAAAAAAATTATCTTTAAAATTTAAAAAAATTTGGAGGTGTTCACAATGAATAAGAAAAAATGGGTATTTATTACCCTGGTTTTCGTCGTATGCTGCTTTATGGCAACAAGTATCTGGGCAGCTAAAAAAGTCGACTTTTACACGGCAAATGCCAAAGATTATATCAAGCTGCTTAATAAAAACAAAAACAAGGATGCTGCGACAATCGGCAGCACCTTAGGCCTGGCCCAGGATGAAGGTTTTGTANNNNGTGGTACGACTTCACGGGGCCGTGGTACTGGAAACCAAGAATGACATCAAGGACGTTCCCTCCTCATTGGAC
This sequence comes from Candidatus Aminicenantota bacterium, assembly GCA_011772425.1. Classification (GTDB taxonomy): domain Bacteria; phylum Acidobacteriota; class Aminicenantia; order UBA2199; family UBA2199; genus JAKAGC01. Next base: position 3,349 of record WVZO01000126.1, on the reverse strand, counting down.
CCGCTGACTGCATTAAAGAAAATGAAAGAACTGCATAAGGCCAAAGATAAGGGAGCACAATGGGACTTCAGGAATGAGACATATGGAACCTATATTTATATCGATAAGAAAAACAAAGCTCATCTCTGCTACGTGGTCTCCTTTTTTGCCGATACGGAATACGGGAACCCGTCACGGCCGGTTCTCTTTATCGATGCCAAAAACGGTAAAATCATCCACTCGTTTGATTCGCTGACTTACGGTTATGAAGGTGTAGGGCCCGGCGGTAACCTCAAGGTGGGTTACTATTATTATGGCACCGATTACACTCCTTTTGGCGTTGCCGTAGCCGGCAGTACTTGCACCATGAATTACGCCGATTGCAAAACCGTTGATTTAAACCACGGGACCAGCGGTACAACTCCCTATTCCTACACCTGTTATGAAAACCTTCACAAGGAAATCAACGGGGCCTATTGTCCCCTCAATGACGCCCAATTTTTCGGTCAGCAGATTTACAATATGTATATGGACTGGTATGGCGTCCCTGTCCTTCCCTTCCAGCTTATGATGAGGTGTCATTACAGCACCAATTATGAAAATGCCTTCTGGGATGGTTCATCCATGACCTTTGGCGACGGTTATACCACCTTTTATCCATTGGTGAGTTTAGACGTGTCCGCGCACGAAGTGGCCCACGGTTTTACCGAGAATAATTCCGGTCTGATCTATTCCAGTCAATCCGGTGGAATTAACGAATCCTATTCCGACATGGCAGGTGAAGCGGCTAAATATTACATGAGGGGCACCAATGATTTCATGTGTGGTTATGATATCTATAAAGACCCTGACAAGGCGCTGAGGTACCTGTGTAATCCGCCGCAGGACGGAATATCAATCGATCATGTGGACGATTATTATGAAGGCATGGACGTTCACTACAGCAGCGGTATTTTTAACAAGGCGTTTTGCGAAATCGCCACCTCCCCGGGATGGACCACCCGGATGGCCTTTGATGTTTTTACCCGGGCCAACCAGGTTTACTGGATACCCAGCAGCACGTTCCAGCAGGGTGCCGAAGGTGCCCGCGATGCAGCATTGGATCTGGGATATCCCTGTGTTGATGTGAGAAATGCGTTTGCGGTTGTGGGTATTACTATCGATTGTGTTGGACTCCCTACAGCCAACTTTGATTTTACCACATCTCATCTTAATCGTACGGTAGTCTTTACCGATACCAGTACCTGTCCCGGGTGCACCATTACCAACTGGGATTGGGATTTTGGCGATGGTAATACATCGACCCAGCAAAACCCCACCCATACCTATGCGGCTGACGGCACGTATACCGTGACATTAACCGTAACCAACAGTACAAGTGATACCGACAGTAAATCGCAAGACGTCACGGTTCCGGGTCCGCCCCCATCAGTGGGCAACACCGAGATATTTTCCAGTAGGTCCGTCAGTATCTACCGCCGGGCCATGCCCTTTACCATGCCGGAGACCGGTACCATCAGCAGCGTCACCATGTACCATGACACTGGCAGCGGTTCCATGATTTTGGGCGTCTACGACGGCGAGGGTATGCCGGCGAACCGGTTAGGTTTAACCCAAAGTACCCCCCTCAACCCCGTGTCCGATTGGCAGACTATTGACCTGATCAGTCCCGTGGTTGTGGCGGGCGGCACAACGGTCTGGTTGGCCTGGGTGTATGAGAATAACCCGGGGATTGCCTATAAAACCGGCTCTCCTGGTCGAGTGGAATCGCCCGAGGCCTGGGCTGGCGGCATGCCCGATCCCTTTGGAACCGGCACACAAGCATCTTATCTCTACTCCATTTTTGCCTATTACACCCCCAGTGGTGAGAACATACCGCCCGTTGCCAGCTTTACTTACACCACCAACCAACTGACCGTCAACTTTACCGACACCAGCAGCGATCCTGACGGTACCGTTGTCAGTTGGGATTGGAATTTTGGTGATGGTAATACCTCCACCGCTCAGCATCCCACCCACACCTATGCGGCGGACGGGACGTATACGGTAACCCTGACCGTCACCGATAATGACGGTGCAACTGACTCTACTTCTCAAGATGTAACAGTAACCTCAGGAGGCATAAACCTGACTGCTAACCATTATAAATCAAAGGGTGTACATTATGTCGACCTCACCTGGACCGGTGCCACTGGCGTCAACGTCAACATTTACCGCAATGGTGTGCTGATTGCCACTACTGCTAATGACGGTGCCTATACCGATAACCTCGGTAGAGGAGTCAAGGGTACGTTCACTTACCAGGTGTGCGAAACCGACGGTTCAGTTTGCTCAAACGAGGCCTCTGTAACCATTTAATAGCCTCGTTAAAAATCACACATAATAAAAAAACCGTGCTTCCCTGCGGGGAAGCACGGTTTTTTTGTTTTCCATTGGTTTGGCTGGTGCTTGCGGCTTGCGGCTGGGGCTGTCTGGTGCTTAACTGTCGCGTACAACCAAATCGAAAAAGTACAACTTTAGTTGTATAAATTTTTAGTTTCATTTTCATACCAAATATACAACTTTTGGTGTATTGACAAATACTCGTTNNCTCGTTAATGCATTATATATTAATTTCCCATTACAAGGCCCCAGGTCTTGGCCCAACCCTGGCCCAAAAAAAATTTATGAGGACAGCAGTCAATCGGAAGAGAACAAATATTTAAAAAAAATAGGAGGTTTAATATGGGTAAAGAAAGAGAGTTTCCTTAACGGTGTTTGTGTAGGTAACGACCACCTATTTTGGGTGGCAGGTAAAATGTATCGCGCCTACTGAATCAGAATCATTGTCCAGGCTCGATTTCCAGCGAATTCAATGCCTGGAGTCTCCAGGTAAAAAGAAATGTTCAAAGACTTTCTCAATCGAGGGAGGAGTCACTGGTTCGGTATAGGGGGAATTGATAAGGCGCAAAAAACAAAAAAATTATCTTTAAAATTTAAAAAATTTGGAGGTGTTCACAATGAATAAGAAAAAAGGGGTATTTATTACCCTGGTTTTCGTCGTATGCTGCTTTATGGCAACAAGCATCTGGGCAGCTAAAAAAGTCGACTTTTACACGGCAAATGCCAAAGATTATATCAAGCTGCTNNAAAACAAGGATGCTGCGACAATCGGCAGCACCTTAGGCCTGGCCCAGGATGAAGGTTTTGTATTGCTTCGCAAGATAAAGGATGCCAACGGCGTCACCCACTACCGTTATCAACAATCATTTATGGGTATCCCGGTGTGGGGGATAAATACCAATGTAGGTATAGACTCATCCAATGAAGTGGTACGACTTCACGGGGCCGTGGTACTGGAAACCAAGAATGACATCAAGGACGTTCCCTC
>WVZO01000318.1:12138-12334 GCA_011772425.1 Candidatus Aminicenantota bacterium | reverse complement strand
GAAATTCGTTTTGGAAAAGGCGTACCTGGAATTTAAAAAGAGCATTCCAAAGGAAAACAAAGAAAAGGAAGAAGAAAAACTTTTGCAGGTTTTTGAGAAATTTTTTGCAGACGATCGCATCATATATGAATTCCAGTCGGCCTTTGAAGGTAAGGGAGATGAAGTGGATGTTGACATCCTGGCGGAGATTTTTGTG
>WVZO01000318.1:0-11981 GCA_011772425.1 Candidatus Aminicenantota bacterium | reverse complement strand
AAGGATATTTCCCTGCCCTCGGTATTTGTGATGCAGCGGGTGGTGGAGAGTGTTACGGTCAGTGATTACGAACGTATGATGCAGGAAGGAGAAGCGTCTGGAGACGAAGCATTTACCAGTGATGAAATAGAATTGCGGAAAATGATGACTGTCGACGCCGGGATAGAAGAGAAAAAGGAACCGGTTAAATTTGATACGGTTTTTCCCGAAGGCGATAATCGGCGCTTCATGGTGCTGGGAAAGCCGGGTTCCGGGAAATCCACGCTGTTGAAATACCTGATGCTGGAAGCCGTCCAAAAGATGCTGGGAAATCCCCGTGACATTCGCTCTCTTTCATTACCCATCCTGGTGGAAATTCGCAAATTTGAGAATGCGTTAAGTAAGACCAACCGAACAGATTACAACATCCTGGATTATCTTTATGACTCCATGCGCAAGAACTATAGTCTTACCTTACCAAAGAAATTCTTTGAAAAATACATGGACAGCGGCCGGGTGCTGCTGTTGTTTGACGGGTTGGATGAAGTGGCGGCCGAATCGCGGCGGGTGGAGATTCGGCAGATGATTAGTTCTTTTGTCACCGGTTACAACCCTGACAATACAGTCATTGTAACCTCCCGTATTGCCGGGTACAGCCGGGCACAGTTCTCCACTACCGACTACCGCCATTTTACCCTGGAAGATTTTAATGAAGAAGAAGTGGAAGAATTTATCCATAAATGGTATCAAAGCCGGTTGCATAACCCGGCCGAAGCCGGTGAAAAAGCCGGGGATTTGAAAGAAGCCATTGAAAAAAAACCACGGATTAAGGAGCTAGCAAAGAGTCCTTTGCTGTTGACCATTATCGCCATTATTCACCGCTACGAAGCCCAATTGCCCGAGGACCGGTTGGAACTTTACCACAAAGCCACCGAAGCCCTGCTTTATACCTGGGACATTGGCAAGGGAATCATCGATGAAAAGTTTAAGCTGTCTCATAGACGGCGGTTCCTGGAAAAAGTGGCCTTTCATTTGCAGTCCATTGAAAAAGGAGATGAAGCCGGGGTTGTGATGGACCGCGATGAATTGTATAGAATATTGCTTTCCGAATTTTGCCAGGTTTTCGATTGTGAAAATTGGGAGGCCAGGGAAATGGTGGATGAATTCCTGGAAGTTATACGAACGCGGGCCGGGTTGCTGGTGGAACAGGCGTCGGAGCAGTATGGATTTGTGCACAAGACCTTCCAGGAGTATTTTGCCGCCATGTGGATGGCCAATGAATCAAAAGATAATTATAACCTAAAAATAATGATCGATTATGTTGACCAATTTATCGATAATGCCTTCTGGCAGGAGACACTTTTATTAGCCCTTCGTGCGCTGCCAGCCAGGCAAACCCAAAAAATATTGGAACTTATTTTAAATCGTGACCCTATAGGCCTTGAACCCTATTTTTTTCACAATCACTATTTTGTCATGAAATTCATTGCCGAGCAAGGGCAGTGGCTCAACAATCCCGTTTTTGTTGAAAAACAAGTAAATGACTTCATCGATTTTTCTTGGAATGAGGGTAGAAGTAGGAGTACACGGGTAAATAAAACGTGGAAAAGATTTCAATATTGGATACCCACTGTTAACGATTTGTCCACTCGCTCCATTCTTAATGAAAAATTTTTATTCTTAGCAGAAGATCCAAAACAGGTGGGTTCACTCCGTGCTTCCTGCGCAAAAGCTGTAGGGAAGTTAGAGGTGAAAGATAAAGTAGCGGTAGATCGACTCCTACTTATTGCCGAAGATGAGAAGCAGGATGGAGATCTGCGGCGCTCCTGCGCAGCAGTCGTGGGGGATTTAGGATTTGAAGATAAAGCAGCGCATATGCTATTGAATATAGCCGAAGATGATACACAGCCTGAATATCTCAAATGTTCCTGTCTCTCAGTAGTAGAGGAATTAGGATTTAAAGATAAAAATGCAATAGAGCGTCTGTTTAAACTGCTCGAAGACGAAAACCAACCAATCGAAATTCGAAGGAGGTGCGCCACCGCATTAGGGAAACGAATGGATAAAGATGAAGCAATTGCGAAACGCTTGATTCATATAGTTGAAGATGACAATCAAAGTGATGATCTACGTAGTGACTGCGCGTTTAGCGTTGGGAAATTAGGTGCTAAAAATAAATCAGTGGTTGATCATTTACTTCGAATGGCCAAAGATGAGAGGAAGACGGGGGGTGTTCGGCGTGGTTGCACCTTTGCCGTTGGGAAATTAGGTTATAAGAATAAAGCAGTTGAGATATTACTTCAGTTGGCAAATGATGCGAACCAGGGGGAGGATTTCCGGCTTGATTGCGCCTTAAACATTGGGAAATTAGGTTTTAAAGATAAAGCAGTTGAGATATTACTTCAGTTGGCAAATGATGCGAACCAGAGTGGTGATTTCCGGCTTGATTGCGCTTCAAACATTGAGAAATTAGGTTTTATGGATAAAGCAGTGGAGATATTACTTCATCTGGCAGAAGATGCGAACCAGAGAGATAAATTGCGGCGTTACTGTGTCCAAACCATTGGGAATTCGAGAAATGAATATAAGAAGGTGGTGAATCGATTAATACAGCTTGCCAAAGATGAGGGACAAACGCGAGGACTGCGGCTTGATTGCGTTAAAGCTGTTGAGAAATTGGGTTTGAAAGATAAGGCGTTGGTGGAAATACTATTGAATTTTGCCGAAGATGTGAGGCAGGGGGGCGGCCTGCGGCGTGAATGTGTTGAAGCTGTTGGAAATTCTAGAGTTAAAAATTTAGCGGTGGTAAATCGATTAATAAAGCTTGCTGAAGATTGTAAACAAGGGGCTAAACTCCGACGTTGCTGCGTTTTAGCAGTTGGGAATTTAGGTATTAAGGATATAGTAGTAGTTGATCGTTTAATTCGTATTGCAGAAGATGAGAAGCAATCGGGTGGTCTTAGGTGTGATTGCGCGTTTGCAGTGGGGCACCTGGGTTTTAAAGATAAAGCAATTGAGATTTTACTGCATATTGCCGAAGATGAGAAAGTAGGAGGCGGGCTAAGGAGTTATGCCTCTTTATCAATAGGGAATTTAGGTTTGAAAGACAAAGCAATAGAACTGTTATTTGGTCTTTTTGAAGATAAGAACCAAAAAGAGGGGATTCAGCGTTACTGCGCCTTAAACATTTTCAATTTAGGAGTTAAAGAGAAAATGGTGGGAGCATTAATTGCCCTTGCCGAAGATGAGAAACAGTCGGACGGGTTGAGACGTTTCTGCGCTGAAGCCCTGGGCAACCTGGGCGAAAAAGATAAAGCCGTGGATATTCTCAGCAAACTCTACCTGGCACAAAAAGATAAATACGAAGACGAGGCTCGACTGATTTATAATTCCCTGTGGGAGATGACGGAAGTATAAGAGGAAAATTCCAAATCCCAAATCCCAAATCCCAAACAGCTAAAAAAACCTTAAGAAGCCCTCTTAAGGAATTTCTCACCTGTTCTGTTTTCTTTCTCCTAAAAAAAAAGATTTGAACAATATCTATTTCCATGCTGACGGACAAGTGATTACGGTATTATCTTCAAGTCTTATCCTTTCGGGGAAAATACAGGACTTCAAATGCTTTTCTTTTAACTTCATATGAAAATTGCAATGGTATGGTATATATTGAATCCGTCTACGAAGAATAAAACTTTTTTCATTTTTAAAAAGAAGGAAGCCCGGGCACACAGGCACCCGGGGCCTATGGTACATAATGACCATAGGGAGAATATACTATTTATAGTACAAAAAACACTTTTTGTCAATAATTATGAAAGTTTTTTCACCAACCGGCAGCTTATATCGCCGGATTCGTCAACATAAAGGATATGCAATATGACCTCACAAAAAAAGCGACTGAGGAAAGATGTATCTTTCACCGGCCGGTGACAGCCGTCTCAGTCGCTTCAAATAATAATATTCAACAAATTTCTATTTTTGTCAATACTTATTTGGATTTTTTTAGAAAAAAGAGGTGCCCTTCGGGCAAGTTTTAACGCCTGTGCGCATAACTAAAACACGCCTGGATATCTTCTCTTTCTAAAAACGGATAACCTTCCAATATTTCCTCTACTGTAGAACCTGCTGCTATCATTCCCAGTATGTGCTCCACCGCAATTCGCTTCCCACGAATAATAGGTTTACCATTAAATATATCAGCATTAAACGTTATACGTTCCAAAAGTTCATCCTCTTTTTCGTTCATTTGAGTCTCCTTCATTAATATAACGCTTTTTTCTCCTCATGTCAACTAAGAGGAAAAAGAGACAGCAATTCTCATTTTGGGAATTGCCAGGTTAAGGTTAAGGCTGAGGTTAAGGAAAACTCCTGGGAACCCAACTTTTTATTTGACAACAAATGAAATTCCCACTATCATTGTATATTGAGGTGATATAAATGGAAACAATTCAATTAGGCGTAGACGAATCGATACTTAAGAAATTCGGAGAAGAAAAGATCAAAGAATATGTCAACAAGATGATCTCTGTGAAAAAATTGGAATTCTTTACAGACTTGATTTCAAAATCCATCGATATGCCGGAAGAAGAGTACCAAAAGAAATTGGATGAAATAAGAAAAGATACCTGGGAAGAATATAAAAAGGACCTTCCTATATGTTCCAAACCATTCTGAATCTGTTCCCTTTGGATGCCGTTGGCATATCAATTGCCAACTTCTGAAGCTCTACCAGGATTTTTATTTTTTCCTCAATCGGCAGCTTCGCCCGGTCTTTATGAAACTGCTCCTTTGCCCTCAATATCTTTTGTATCTCATCCCATCTCGCTGAATCGGGTTCCATTTTCATACGATATACCTTATAACAAAACCACGCAAAATTCAACTATTTTTTACTCTGTCCAAATGGCACGGGCTACCTTCCATTTACCATTCGCTTGACGACGCAAGATCCGCATAACCTTACCCCTCTCTTCAATTATTTTGTCCGGTTCATCATTATTATAATACACATGATGATACATCCCCCATTCAAAAGCATAATCACCCAGGATTTTAACTTCCTTGAAATCAATTACATACCGGGTAATCGTAAGATTCTTGAGTTGCTCCCGGTATGTTTCCATACCACTGGCAATAGCTTCTTTTCCTATTACCGGGTCTGATTTGGGCGCAATCATCACCCCATCTTCCGTCCATAAACTGAGAAGCGTATCAAAATCTCCTTGTTTAGACGCTTCCATATCAATTCGATGCAACTCCTCAATCAACTCCATATCTGTCTTCATTTCTTGTACCTCCGGCCAGGGGCTCTTTTGAAAAACCGCCCCTGGACCCCGCAAAACTTTTCATATGCGGACATTCATTGTACCCCGCTTATTTACATCTTGCCCTATTGTAATCATTTGTATTCCGTTTCCAAAGAAGAGTTTGTAATTTGGAATTTGTTTGTAATTTGTGATTTGTAATTTGTAATTTTCATCTGTTCTTTTCTTCCTCACTTCCTACTCAGCTCCTGACTGCTCCAGGACCACTTGCTTATCAAATGGATCAAAAGTAACTACATACTTTCCCCTGAATGCCGCCGGACCAATAAACACATCCGCAGATAAACCGGTCAAGCGATTATAAAAACGACTAAACGGCCATACATCCGCAGCTTCCCTCCAGAACCGGAAATCACCCAGGAAAAACGTTACCAGTGCTTGATGATAACGGGTTACCTGACCGGTGGCCAGGTACTTTACCCTGGGTGTCAACGGCAAGCCCAGCACCCGGGTAAAATCCAATTTAAGGGCAATGTCCTGGGCACCGGTCTCTATGATTGCCAATCCCTTTTTTTCCAACACTGTCACCGGGACAAATGCAGATTTATAACCGTACCACGGCAGCCGACAGACACCCTGGGTTTGTTGCGCCGATGCCAGGTCCCTGGTAAACCGCTCCTTTGTACGTAAAACCAATTCGTTTTTTATAAAGTCAACGGTAACCACACGGTTTCGAATAAATGCCGGGTTCAGGTTGGCATCCAGGTAATCCGGGTGCGGTTTGGGCACATAAATTCCATTGACATCAAGGATCTTAAAACCATTGAAATCCACCGTTTTGTAATATTGGCGGTACCCGTCCAGGAAACCGGATTCGGTGCCGATCATGGTTATTGTTCGTCCACCGGTAACAGGTTTCAACAGCTCATTTAATTCCCTGCTGTGAACGATCCAACCCGTGGCATTACCGGTGTCCAATAAAACGTTAAAGGTTTTTCCACCTGCGGTTAAGGAAATGGTATTGAACCGGGAATCCTTTTCTCCTATATTAAAAGGAACTATCACTTTATCAGACTGGGTTTCTACCTGGAACAACACCCTGCTCTGTTTACCCGCCCGTTTGTACATCTTGTGATTGGAAATTGACTCCCGGTACTGGCTCTTACTAATTTTTTTCTTTCGCCGGGCATGGGTTTTATACAATTGATCCAGTTTTTGGGGGTTCAGGTTGGCCCGGTACACATCCAACCCTACCAGGAACAGCAAATCCGAATCCGCCCACGGGCTTCCCGTGTTTTTACTTAACGTTACCAGTTTTTCATACCATTTTTGTGCCTGGTTGAATTCCCGGTAATACAAAAACAGCAGGGCTTTTGAAAGAATTGCTTGTTTGAGTCCCGGTTTAAGTTCAAGGGCCCGGTCAATATGGCCCTTTGCCTCTTCCAGGCGGCCCAGCGAAAGGGCCACTCCCCCGGCTGTTGCCAATACCTCAGGATCAGAAAGATGAGATGCCAGTATTGGTTTTAACTTTTCTTCTGCTTGTAAGCCTTTTCCTGTCCGGGCCAGACACTCGATGAACAGCAGTTTTTCCTTTAGCGATAATTGCTGGAAATCTTTTTTTTCAACGTGTTGAATAACGCGGGAAAACCTGACTCCCAGGTACATCCGTTCCAAATTAATGGTTTCTTGCTCCTGGGGCAGGGGCCGGGCAGCAGTGTCACCGGTCAAACCCCAGGTTAAGAGAGCCACAAAAACAAAAACCCATAGACGATATGTTGTTTTCTGCATCATTCCATTTTCACCTGCTCTTCATATAATGCCAGCCGGTTGGCCATCAGGTCGTAGGCATGGATAGACAGTTTAACGTTCCCGGTGTATTTTCCCGGGATGGGGACGGAAATAGTGATTGTGGGTTTAGAGGACCGCAGGGTGTTTTCCGTGCGGAACACAGGATTACCCTGGTCATCGCACAATTCAATCCGGACTCTCACCAACCCGAACTTTTTTTCTTTATTAAAGGCGATAGATTGTACGGAAAACATAACCACCTGTTTATCCCCGGTTTGCTTCAATGAGACACCGGTAATGGAAATCTTTCCTGCGGAAAGGTATTGGATCAAGGTTTGCATCTCATCATGGCTAAAAATTTTCTTGTAGGAGAGCGTTAGCTTCCGGTCCTCCGGGAGTATAATAACCTGTACTTTTTTTTCTTTGATATGGCCGTCAAAATCATAGACCAGGTGATAGTAGTGATCGCGGTATTCTGCGATTTCTTTTATTCCCTGATTCGGGTCGATGGCCTGTACGGTTTTTCCACCGGTGTTCCTGGAGATGGCATTTAAGATTCCTCTCAGGTGAGAAATCGTATGGGATTCGCTGTCCGTGGTTTCGGTTTTGCGGATGGTCCATAAAACGGCATTGTATCGTACATTTGCACTGGTAAATGCATTGAACAATTGTTCCCTGGGAAAGGAATCCCCCGGGTCCAGGAGTTTTTCCAATAAGTGGAGATTGTGTAAAAAGGCATGACTTGCCAGGGAAGAGTGTGAGCAATACGCCTCTATTCTCCTGATTACTTCTTTTATATCGAAAATGATGCTGAAAAAATCACCTTGCTGGAAATGAATCCACCACCGTTGGCCTTCCCGGTTGCCCAGAAAATCGAGAATCTGGCAATATTTATTCAAATCGGGAAACAAAAAGCGATTTCTAAAATTTAAGAATTCCTTGGGGAAAGTAGCTAAAAACATACTGATCCTCTTATAGCTGGTAATAAAAGCCTTATCATCCACCCCACCCCTGAAAAGCCGTCTCATCCGTTTTATTTCAAACTCAAGATTCTTTTTTGCTGCATTTAGTTTTTTTTTATAGGAATCGCAGTCTTTTTTCACCAGGTGTATGATTTCTCTTATCATCCTCCCTTTATTGGTGGAGACGGTAATGTTGTAGACCTGGAGGGGAGTTAAAAGGATCAGGGAGTCGTTGGAGGTTAATATATCGCTAATAAAGAAAGAAATGGCTTCTTCTATTGGTTTCCCGTATTCGGTCATATGAAGGGAAACTATAAAATTGCGTCCCGGGAAACCCGGGGGTTGATTTATAGAGGCTGTGTTTTCAACTACCTCCAGGATTTCTCGCGGCTGGCCGTTGATGGTTAACCGGAAGTCTTGTTTTTTCAACTCGACGTCTTCGGGTTTTTCCTCCGGCACTCGCACTGTCAAATGAAGTTGAAGTGTTTTGGTTTTATTTTGATTTGACGGTAACGCCAATGAAACAGCAAGAACAGCAAAAACAACGAAAAGAAGAAATAAAACAATCGATTTCGTTACATGTTTCATTCCTTTATAATAATAGAAAAAGCAGGATATTTCAAGAGGTAGTGGTACGACACAGCAATTCTAATTTTGCATGATGGCTTTGTTTTGAATTTTGGACATTTGGATTTTGGATTTGTTTCGGATTTCGTGCTTCGTGCTTCGAATTTTTCTTTGTGGACCTAGGCTTTGATCTTCTGCCCAAATCGCTTGTGGTAAAAGGTAGAAAGAGGTAAAGGAACAAAAGGGGGCAATTTTTTATGTATTTTTCGCCAGCACAAGAAAATATATTTATGTTCGAGAAAATTAAATGCAGCTGTAAAATCCCACAGCGGAGGCAGAACCAGGGTCACCTCTTTTCCCACCCGTTTGAGTTCGTTGTAGAATCTTTCCGGGTCATCCAGGTGCTCGATGGTATGAGAACAGATAACGGTCTCGAATGCTCTGTCTTTGAAGGGCAGGTTGTAGATATCCTTAATATGAACGAAAGAGGGAACGTCCATATGTTTGACGATATCGGCATTTACGCCGCCGCCGTCGGTTTTCCCACAGCAAATATTAAGTTCCCACTTCCTTTTTCTCAAAATACGGTTTTTAAGGATTTTGTAACTTAATAGATGGGAAAAATAGAAGTAGGCAAGAAAAAGACAAATAATGCTAACTGTCGTTATCAATTCTCTTTGACCTCCAGGTCTTTGCTTAATCGAATCTTAACTTAATATTAACCCAGGGTTTATTTTAGAAGAAACAGGAGTATTTTTCAAGCATTTTAAGGCCTAAAAATTTTCAAGCAAAATTCATCAGCACCGCTCTTTCAGGGATTCTCTGGGAATAATCTCCCCTGCAAACGCATCACTGCGCCCCAGCGCCCTTCTTGTCCAGGTTAAAAGCATTAAAGAGGGGGGTTAAATTTTTTCGGCTGCTTCTTTTATTTTATCTTTTTTTTCTTTCTTAGTCTTCGCTTCTATTGGTATTAACATCACCATACTGTCTATTAATTTACTGGCCTGTCGTTCCATGATTATCATCCGTTTGATCTCTTTGTTTTCCCAGCGGGCGACTTTTTGTAAAAAGCTCTTACCTGTATGATCTCGTACATCGAATTCATCATATTTTGTCGGCTCGCCATACTTTACTTTAAATATCTGAAGCAGCGTCTCAAATTGCTCTGGTGTCATAAAAATGAGTACTTCAGTAAGAATAAAGCTGTCATGAGTCCTCTTGCTAAGTTGCAGATCCTTGCTTCCCTTGGATACAAATTTGAATTTAATTTTTTTAAGGGTTAATTCACCCAATTTAAAATTTTTTAAATAGTAAAAGTTAGCATTTCGTTCTAACTTTAGACCATCTTTATACTTGAAATTTTGGGTAAAGTCTGCAGCAGTTATTCCCCATTTTGCGTCCATAAAGGATGCCATGGGATGATCTCCCGCAGGTTGCTGCTCCTGCGCAAACGCAATTAAATTGAATGAAAAAAGTAGACAAACCAAAGCACATCCCGCGATTATTCTTCTCATCTTATGAACCTCCTTTTTGACAGATATATAACCATGAGATTTTATAAAATTGAGAAAGACTTGTCAACCCCTTTTTTAATTTTTTTTTATTTCTTTGCTGCTGCTTGAGTTTTTCGTGTCTTTTCGTTCTTTTTAGGCTCCCTTCTTTTTCCTGGTAATGGTCAAATAAATAGAAATGGTGTTAATAGCCGCCGGCGTGACACCGGGTATCTTCAACGCTTCCGCAAGATTGGCAGGACGATGATGCAAAAGCTTCTGCCGTACCTCAGTCGATAACCCACCTATCTGGTTGTAATCAAAATCTCCAGGCAATTTTATTTTCGCCAGGTTCTTAAACCGCTCAATGTTCTGCTGCTGAATTTTAATGTACCCTTCGTACTTTACCGCGGCTTCAATATACGAAACATCCGTCAGGGTCTTGTTCTTCAAAATCGGGGAACCGTGAATTTCCTCCAGCTTTTCAAAATTAATCTCCGGCATCTTCAACAGGTGTCCCAGGGAATAGGTTTTGCCTTTGTATTTAGCTTTAAGAGTTACCAATTGTTCAATAACATCTTTTCGTTTTTTGAATTTTCGCTCTTCTTTTAAAAATAACGTTTCATCCAGTAAACCGAATTTCACCCCGTAGTGAGATAATCGTTCAAAAGCGTTGTCTTCTCTCAACTGGAGACGGTATTCGGCGCGAGACGTAAACAACCGGTAAGGCTCGTCCACCCCTTTGCTGACAAGATCATCAATGAGCACACCGGCATAGGCTTCATCCCGGCCCAATATAAAAGGCTCTTTTTCTTGCAATTTCAATACCGCATTGATACCTGCCATCATGCCCTGGGCTGCCGCTTCTTCATACCCGGACGTGCCGTTCACCTGACCAGCAAAATAAAGATTTTCAATGATTTTGCTCTCCAACGTATGTTTAACCTGGGTGGCTTTAATGGCATCGTATTCGACAGCATAAGCGGGCCGCATCATCACCGCACAATCAAGCCCGGGAATGGCATTTAATATCTGCCGCTGAACTTCCACCGGCAGACTGGAAGAAAGCCCATTCACATACACCTCTTTATTTTTATCGATCACCCCCTCAGGTTCCAAATAAAAATGATGAACATCCCGATGGGGGAATTTAACGATCTTATCTTCGATGGAAGGACAATAACGGGGGCCAATGCCTTCGATTACACCGGAAAATAAGGGCGACTTATCCAGGTTATCATTGATAACGGTGCGGACCTGCGGCGTCGTATAACCCAGGTGACAAACAATTTGATTTCTTACCTTTTTCTTCGTAAACATAGAAAAAGGAATGGCCGGCTCATCACCGGGCTGGGGTTCAAACCGGCCCCAATCAATGGTGTCATGATGAAGCCGCATGGGAGTTCCGGTCTTCAACCGCATGGTTGCAAAACCCAACGCTTTTATATTTTCCGCCAGGTGCGTAGCCGGCGGCTCATTGGACCGGCCCGCTTCATAAATGGTGCTGCCAATGTATATTTTCCCGTTCAAAAACGTACCGGAAGTAATAATAACCGCATCCGCATCAATGTGATTCCCTTCCAGTAACCCGATACCGGTAACTTTGCCGTTTTTCACCAGGATTTCAGATACCACGGACTGGTAGACGTTCAGGTTAGGTGTTTGTTCAAGAAAGGTTTTCATAAAATTGCGGTAGGCGATTTTATCGTTCTGGGTGCGGGTCGCGCGTACCGCCGGGCCTTTACTGCGGTTTAAGATTTTAAAGTGAATCCCCGTGGCATCCGCAGCCCGCGGCATAATACCGCCCATGGCATCGATCTCTTTCACCAGGTGACCTTTGGCAATACCCCCCACCGAAGGATTACAGGACATCTGGGCAATGGTTTCCAGGTGAATAGTCACCAGCACCGCTTCACAACCCATCTTAGAAA
>WVZO01000032.1:51853-56136 GCA_011772425.1 Candidatus Aminicenantota bacterium | reverse complement strand
CAGAGAGCAAATTGAAATTGCCATCCATGAGCACGTCCAAGGGGCAAGGCGCTGTGTTGATGCCGGGTTTGACGGCGTGGAGATCTCGGGTATCGTGGGTTATTTGATCTCTAATTTTGTTTCCAGCTACACCAACCAGCGCACCGACGAGTATGGGGGGTCAGTAGAAGGGCGGTGCAAGTTCATGACCGATATCATCAGCGGCATCCGCAAGGAAGTCGGGCCGGACTACCCGATCATCATTCGGCTTTGTGCGGATGAACTTCTACACGACCGTGGCGGCAACACGCCCGAAGAATCCCTGGAAACCATCAAGCTTGCCGAAAAAGCGGGAGTAGATTGTGTATCGGTGACTGCCGGCTGGCAGGAATCGGCGGAATCCGTGATTTCACGGGACTGCAAAATGGGGCAATGGCTGTACCTGGCCAAACGGGTACGGGAAGCCCTGAAGCCTGAAACCAGGGTCTCTATGGCATACAGGTTGTTCTTGCCGGAGTATCCTGAAGAAGCGATCGCTAAAGGTGAACTGGACTTCTGGGAAATGTGTCGTCCCATGATTGCCGATCCCTTCCTGCCCACGAAAATCATGGAAGACCGGCAAAATGAGATCACCCCTTGCATGGCATGCAACCTTTGCCTGGCCAGGCTTTTCCGCGACGCTGAGTTGAACTGCATGGTGCGTCCTTCGTTGGGTCATGAGTCTGAGCCGGAGTGGGGTTTTTACGGATTCCCCAGGGCAGAGCATCCCAAAAAGGTATGGATCATTGGTGCCGGTATTGCCGGTATGCAAGCGGCGGGTATTGCTGCTGAAAAGGGGCACAATGTAACCGTCACTGATAAAAGCGACCGGGTAGGTGGTCAGGCTGCCACAGCCTCGCATGGTCCCCATGGTGACGAAGAGTTCATGCGCCTGGTCAACTACCTGAAAAACTACTGCGACCGCGGCAATGTCACCTTTGAAATGGGAAAACAGGTGACAGCAGACGATATCAAGAACAGCGATGCGGACTACATCATTGTTGCCACTGGAGCGGTTCCTAAGAGTGACCTGCCCGGAGTTGACGGGAAAAATGTTGTTTCCTGCCTGGATGTCATGGATGAAAAGGTGAAACCGGGTAAGCGGGTAATCATCCTGGGTTCAGGAGGAGTGGCTATTTCTACGGCCATGTTCCTCATCGAAAAAGGCGGATATGAGATTTCGCTGGTGCATGGCGGTAAGAAACCCGGTGCGGATGTGAATCCCAGTTATATCTGGCGTTACATGAAAAAACTCAAAGAAGGTCAGGTGAACCGGGTAGCCTTTGCAAAGCCCAAAGAGATCACTGAAAAGGGAATCCTGGTAGAGACGCCCGAGGGTGAGATGACTATTGAAGCGGATACTGTCATTCTTGCAGACATGCATCCGGTGAATGATCTGAGCAAAGCAAAGGAGGGTGTGTATACCATTGGGGATGCCATGATTACACGCCGCGGTAATTCGGCTGTCCTGGACGGTTATAGAATGGGAATGCGCCTGTAAGTCTGTACAGTCAGTCGGTTATAAACCAGGATGTTGTATTTAATTTAGAAGTAAGAGGAAAATCCTGAAGAGGAAAAATTCGAAATTCGAAGCACGAAATTCGAAACAAATTCAAATGACAGAAATATCAATGACCAAAACAAAAAAACAGTACCAGGTTGCTTCTGTTTTGAATTTTGAACATTTGGATTTTGATATTGTTTCGGATTTCGGATTTCGATATTCGGATTTTTATTCTTTCCTACCCCAGGTGACATTCTTTTTAATGGGAATATTGGGAAAAAGTAGTATCTTAAATGGAGGATAATAATGATACCAAAAATAGATGTTTTTAAATGTAATGGCTGCGGTGTTTGTATCAAGCGCTGCCCGGCCCATATCATGGGGTTGATTAAAGATAAAGCCGCACTCCTGGTTGATCTTTGCGAGGAGTGTGGAATCTGTGCTGAAGTGTGTCCCATTGAAGCCATACATTTCCGTTTGCCCAATAAAGGGGTTGAAGCAGTTCACGAATGTTATGTATCTCCCCGGGTAGACCGGCCAAACCCCGGCAACTGGGGGGTTGGTGTGGTACGAGGATACGACGGCGAAGGCCATTATAAGGAGGAATAATTCATGAAAGTTAACAAGATCGATCATATTTGCATTGCTGTAAAGAACCTGGAAGAGGCCAGGAAAAAATGGGAACCGTTATTGGGTAAGGACAAGCCTGACGATGAGTATATTGATGAACCTGAGAAGATCAATGTGGCCCGTTATTACCTGGGCGAGGTGGGTTTTGAATTAATGGAGTCTACGACCCCGGACGGTGATGTGGCAAAGTTCATTGAAAAGCGCGGCGAAGGGATTATGTTGGTTTCTTTCAACGTAGACAACACCCGTGAGGTCATAGATGAACTTACAGGAAAGGGGTATCCGTTTATTGGAGGAGCGCGGAAGTTTCGGGACTGTGAGTTTGCTTTTGTTCATCCCAAAGCGACTAATGGTGTGTTGTTGGAGTACATCGATGACAAAACCGAGGTGCCCAGGGGTTAGCTTGAATCCACTGCTGCTATTTTTGAACCACGAAGCCACGAAGGACACGAAGGAACACGAAGAGAAGAAGAGAGAACTCAGAAAGTCATAAGGTCAGAGGGCAGATGGTCAGTAGGAAGTAGGAAGTAGGAAGCGAGGAAGAGAAGTTGAAGGCTTCCACAAACGGTTGCAACAGGAATTCTTCTCTCAGTTAATATCAATTTTAAAAGGCATCATAATCTGGTTGGTTCTGGTAAGGAAGCCTTCGAGATGGCCCAAAGGGCCTTATATGGCTGCCCGCGCCGCGGGTCCCGTGCGGTACGAGAGATTAGCTTTATTATCACTTGAAAAAAAGTAAACAGTTAATTATAATGTTCCTGTGAATGTTAGAGCAAGAGTAAAAATTGATTTAAGAGCCGGTGATGCGGGAGAATTCTCATGGGACTTTTTTTTAATACTGAGGGACCGATAATACCGCAGGATCATTATCATATAGACCCCCTGAAACGGGTTAACCTGGATGAAATCCTTTTATCGTTTGAACAGAAAAAGTATTTTGTACTTCATGCGCCCAGGCAAACGGGCAAAACAACCCTGGTAAAAGCGTTGATGGACTACCTCAATAAGCAAGGCCATTATAAAAGCCTGCATGTGAACATCGAAGCTGCCCAGGCGGCACGGGGTAATGTAAAAGCCGGTATTCGCACAGTCCTGGAAAGGCTAACCGAGGATGCCCTCGATTATATTAACGATTCGTTTTTCTCGGACAAATGGGATGAAATTTTCGATAAAGCCAGCGAGTTTACAGTGCTGCAAAAAGCCCTAAAACTCTGGGCCAAACATAATGAAAAACCCATCGTACTTTTTATCGATGAAGTGGATTCCCTGGTGGGGGATACCCTGATCTCCCTGCTTCGGCAACTGCGCAGCGGTTATGACCGACGCCCCCGGCAGTTTCCCCAAAGCATCGTATTGTGCGGTGTTCGCGATGTTAGAGACTATCGCATTCATTCCGCCATGGAAAAAGAAATCATCACCGGCGGCAGCGCATTTAATATTAAATCGGAATCACTTAGACTGGGAAATTTCACCCCCCATGAAATCAAAACACTGTATGAACAGCATACAAAAGAAACCGGTCAGACATTTCATCAGGATGTTTTCCCCCTGGTCTGGGAACAGACCGAAGGTCAGCCCTGGCTGGTGAATGCCCTGGCACAGGAAATTTGCTTCAGAATGAAAGCAGCCAGGAACGCAAAAAAGAAATTACTAAAGACATGATACTTCAAGCCGGGGAGAACCTCATCTTGCGGCGGGACACCCACCTGGACCAGTTGGCGGACAAGTTGCAAGAAGAGCGCATTCGCCGTGTGATTGAACCGATTTTAGCCGGGTCGTTGGAAGCTGAAAAAATACCTGGTGATGATGTAAATTATGTGTATGACCTGGGATTAATTCAAAAGACTCCCCAGGTGCGCATTGCCAATCGCATCT
Source organism: Candidatus Aminicenantota bacterium (assembly GCA_011772425.1). Classification (GTDB taxonomy): domain Bacteria; phylum Acidobacteriota; class Aminicenantia; order UBA2199; family UBA2199; genus JAKAGC01. The sequence continues at coordinate 52,109 of WVZO01000032.1, read as the reverse complement.
ACCAGGAAATCATCCCCAGGGAACTGACTTATAGTACGCAGCTAACCATTTACCAGGAACCGTCCTGGTATATGCAGGCGGATGGCCGGCTGGATATGGATAAGCTTCTAACTGCTTTCCAGGAATTTTTCCGCAAACATTTCGAAAGTTGGGTAGATGGCTTCGATTATCGTGAAGCCGGCCCGCAATTGCTGCTCCAGGCTTTTTTGCAGCGGATCGTCAATGCTGGAGGCCGCGTGGAACGGGAATACGGCCT
>WVZO01000032.1:45546-51765 GCA_011772425.1 Candidatus Aminicenantota bacterium | reverse complement strand
GGCCTGGAGCAAACTCATCGATATATGGATAAATGCGGCAGCCGTGAAGGGTATCTATTAATCTTTGACAAAAACAAAAACCGTACCTGGGATGAAAAAATTTTCAAAGACACCCGCACCTTTAGAGGAGTCAAGATAGGCATATATGGGATGTAGAAATCTTTTCCTATTTCGTCACTCAGGTATTTGATTTTTTTCCCAATTTGTTTTAAACTATAATTTTCCCCTACAATGGGTAAAAAGGCACAGTTAAAGGATGGATTATTTAGGTTGAATAACACTTCCTGTATGTCTCCTTTTTAACTTTTTAATAAGTTTTTACGTTTTTACGCATCGTTCCCATCTTCGTTCTCGCCTACGTATCTCCAGTCCCTGTTCTTCCTTATAGCCGCAGTCACTTTTATTTTATTGTTGACAATTTGTTCGATTTGTTTTATTATTGGTATGGAAAAACGGATTAACAAAGACTGATAATTTTGGAGTGAATTACATGGTGATCTGGTTGAAAAAGTCGTAATATGAGGGTCGTTATAGAAGATAGGTGAATAAAAAGTGAAAAATAAAGACGTTTTTGACCTGGTTTTAAAACATGTGATGACTGTCCCGGATGAGGAATTTGCTTCGCTTTCTGAGACAATGCTCTCCCAAACGTTTAAAATTGACCGGACTAAATTATCGCGGCAATTCAAGCGTCAAACAGGCATGACGTTGGAGGATTTTTTATTTAAAGAAAAAATGACTCGTGCTGCTTCTTTGTTAAAAGACCAGAAAGATATCAAAGTGAAAGAGGTATCTAAAAAGATAGGATTTTGTACCAGCGATTATTTTATACGCAGGTTCAGGGAGTATAATGGGATTGTGCCCGGCAGGTACAAAGAACTCAAAACATCGTGTATCGTAAATGTGGATATAGGAAGTGGGACCAAGGACCGCAGCCAGGAATTCGAATTTTCCCCGGAGGATGACAAAAATAAATGCGTATCCGATTCCTCGATAACGGCTCGTGATACAAAGACGACTCCAGAGACGCCCGATTATACTTCTAGTTGGAAAACAAATGTCATGAAGCCGACCGATAGTCGGAATACTGAGCTCACAGCGAAAAGTAGAGAACAAACGGAAGATTACCCCCAAAAAGTGCTTATTAAGTCAGGCAAGAAATCGGAAGAAAAAAAAGAGGAAATTTGGGAAAATAGTACCCATATGTATTCTCAAATCGTAGATATCGACGAAGAGAACGAACTTGTGCATCTCAATTGTAAGTATGACAGGAATTCCAATGAGACGTTTGAAAGAGTTTTCCCTTTAAAGCACTTTAAAAATAAAGATAAATTAATCGTCGATCAGTCGATATTAATTATAATTCTTGAGAAACCAGGTGAAGTTCGGTTTCTTTTTGATGAAGAGGTTGACGAAGATTATTTTAATGAAGATTTGAATAACATTTCCATAAACGATTTAAAGGATTCACCAATATTCAATCCACTATAGCGCAATTCAATCACAAAAGACCTATTCGATGTTAACCATTACATTTAAAAACGTAGGACACGGTGACACGATCATTCTTGAGTGGCAAAATGATAGGGATGAAAACGAAATCGGTATTATTGACTGCCATCTGAAGAACGGAAAATCAAATTTAGCTATTGATCATATCATAAGAAACAGTTACGAAAAGATACGTTTTGTGATACTATCTCATCCCCATACTGATCATTTTTCAGGTTTTCCTTCTTTACTGGAATTTTGTAGGAAGAATCGGATTCAAATAGAAAGATTTTGGCACACAGCAGCTTATAATGATACTTTTTTGGGTGATCTAGTTAGCAAAATAACTCCAGATGATTTTTTCGACTCTTGTGTTAGTCGAAGAAGAGATAAAAATACCCTTAAAGGTTTATTTGAAAAAATTCATAGGCTATATAACTCTTGTCTTGACCACTTAAACAAGCAATTGGTTGTTATACAGATTCCCCATCATGGTTCAAACCACAGTCATTTTGATGACTTTTGGCTTAAAATCCCAAATAGAAAAGAAGTATCGGCTATTGTTTCTGTGGGAGGGCAGATATATGGTCTTCCCAAAAAAGAAGTAATAGAATTTTTCGATAAGAATTATAAAGAAATCCACTCTACTAATTTCGTTGGGGGATTTAAAGAATATTTTAAGAATAAACAACATAAAGTCAGGGAAATGTTAAATCAAGATGTCAGCTCTCCTTTTTATATATATGATAATCATTTTTTAAAAAAGAGAACTTCACCAATTGATTATGATAAGAATTTTGAATGTGGTGAAAAAAAAATAAAAATTGAAGAAAATGGATTTCTTTCTATAGAAACGAAATCTTAATACAGTAAATGACGTTTAAGTGATCCTCCTGGTTTTAAGGTTTATCCAGGTGGATTTTCTTTGCATCCGGATGGATTTTGTTGAAATCCAGGTAGATTTTGTTGATATCCTGATGAATATTGTTTAAATCCAGGTGGATTTTGTTGATATCCAGATGGATTTTGTTTAAATCCAGGTGGATTTTGTTGATATCCAGGTGGATTTAGCTTTCATCCCGATGGAAAAAACCTTGACAGATGCGCTCTTCAGGCTTGGATTGATCGATGGTCCCGGCTCTCAATAAGTACAAAATCTTTTTCAGGAGAGACTGCAGAAAGCAACTGGTTGAACTTCTCAACTGTAGGTACTGACTTACCCTGTTCGTACCGGGCATAAGTATTTAACGATTTGGCGCCAAGACGTTCGGCTGCTTCAGCCAGGGATAATCCGTGCTTTATCCTCTGGCGGCGAAGCAAAAAGGCGATCATGGTAGCCAGGTCTTTTGAATATACCTCGAAATATTCACCCTCCCCGGGATAGACTTCGACTTTGAAACCCTCTTTATTAACAAGAGATTCGATAGCGTCAGCGATCATCTCGTAAGCTTCTTTCTTTGTTTTACCCTGGGTAACCACACCGAAGACCGGTACCTCCACAGCCCAATAACGGTCAACTTTAAAAATGCGTCCACCAAATCTCATACGTTTTCTCCTCTGGCCTCATTAATTATGGCTTTGGCAGTGTACTCATTAATCTCGTTATGGCGGGGAACTGCTACTTCGCGTTCACCATCTGTCCAGATATCATGTTTGCCGCCATGACGTGCCAACCTCCAGTTCAATTTCTTTAACTTCTTTTCCAGTTCGCGACGTTTCATTAACGAAGAATACACGAATATGTGTAAAAAGTCAAGGGGGGATTTTGAAGATTTTGGATTTTTAACTGTCCACAAGCCAGCCGAGCCGGAACCAAAAAAGACCTGGCTTGTCCGGGCTGTGGACATGTAAATAAATATCAAAAATCACTTTTCCTACGGGTCAGGGACCATCTTCCTACGGGTTAGGAAGTATCTTCCTACGGGCTAGGCACCCGTTCCAACGGCCTAGGAAGCATCTTCCTACGGCCTAGGGACCTGTTCCTACGGGCTAGGAAGTGTCTTCCTACGGGCTAGGGAACCCTTCCTACGGCCCGAGAACCACCTTCCCACGGGCAAAAAACCCCTTTCTACGCAGATTTTCCCACTTCAAGAAAAAAAACAGGCCATCCATTTAGGCCAGACAAAACAATCCATTTCTCCGATTTTTTTACCTACCTGGAGATAGGAAATCCTATCCTGGGATAGGTTGACCATACTGTGGGATAGGAAATTCCGTCAACATTAATGAAAGGCCCTTCATTCCGAAAGAAAATCCTATCAAACTTAATGAAAATCCCTTCGCTTTGATGGGAATTCCTGTCAATTCAACGGAAATTTCCTTCAAAACGATAGAAAATTCCACCAGGTTTAATGGAAATCCTATCATTTCAATAGGAAATCCTATCAACCTTAAGGGAAATCCTTATTTTGAGATAGGATGACCTACGGTAGGATAGAAAATTCTTATCTAAAACAAGGAGGGCCTTATTTTATCATAGGCAATCTTTGCCCGGGACAAGGAATTCCTGCTGCAAAATATGAAATTAATGATTAAAGGTCCTTCAGAAAAATTTTTCAACCAAAATTGGACAAATTAACCTCGATAAGAACTCTCCTACCGCACGGGCACTCTGAAAAAATTGATGCCCTACGTGCGGATCTACAATTCCATAATTACCCCATAATTACTGGATAGCTACAATTTAATTTCTTATTCCCCGGTTTCGGTTTCTATTCGAACCTCGGTACAATCTTCAACATTATATCTTTGCGGCTTACATCCTGATTTTGTACTTTTTCAATGAATACAAACCGGTACTCACCAATGAATCCCGGTCCAGGCTGCCAGTAAAAGATACCCCGATGTGCATCCAGGATAGAGCCCACGGGAAGCGGTTTTAACCGCTGGTTCACCAACAGGTAACCTGAAAAAGAACTGGAGTTTAGTAACGGGACCGTTGAGTTGTCATCATATTCATCTGTCAAATAGATTTGTATCCGTTCAATTTCTTTGATTTTTATCCGGCTAATGCCCTGGGCATCCGAATGAACGAACCGTGGTTCGGTGTCCTCTTCAAAACCTTTTTTAACTCTAACCGTTACAGGGTAATCAACCGGCATATGGGTGATTTTAGAGAAATTAGGGATTAAAGTTTGCGGCCCGGGTTTTTCCTGGTTGGATTGTTTATTTAAACCGGGGTTCCCGGTATTTCTAATGGAAAAGTACCTGCTGCCAATACCGTCAGTGTTACCATTACTGTCCCTGGCTGTCCACTGGATCGTATGCACGCCATTCTCATAAACCGTAGTATCTAGATTAAAGTAACCGGCTGCCCCGTTACTATTGGCAAAACCAGGGAATAAAGTGGCTATATCAGACTTGTATATATTATAGTTGGGATTGCCCAGGCTGACGCCATCAACATAAACATTAATGGTAGAGCCGTCTGTGGGAATGTGATTGGGCTGTGGGGTCAATACCCAGCCCCAGTTGATAAAATTACTTCCGGATGCAGAGCCTCCCTGGGAGGGGGTATTGATAGTGCCAAAAGGTTTTACTGCATTTGCATTGTCACAGTGGATGGTTTTGGTTCCTAAGGTGGTGGCTTTGCCGACAACATCGGTAACAACAGCATGAATCACAAAGGTGCCGTTACCGTTGTTGGGTAAGAAGTTGGTCAGCATCATATAACCCCAGCCCGCTTTTGTATTATTAGGATAAACAGGATTTGCAGCAGCCACATCCGGCCGCGCCCCCTCCACAAATACACCTTCACCGATATATACCAGGGTGTCCCCTTGCTCTCGATATATTTTCACGCTGTCGATACCGTAGTCATCCAACGCCCAACCGGTAACCGGGATGCTGCTGGATACGGTTGAGCCATCGATGGGCGTGTCAAAGGAACCAAAGGGTGGATTTTTTTCTCCCTCACATTGAGAACGTTCCCATCCCGGATGAAAACTGTTTAACCAGGCATTTAGATCGGGATCATCCGTATAAAGACAATTTTTGAGGATAGCTAAATAACTCAAATTAGTTAAATTAGTCAAACTTGTAGGGATATTGCCGCTCAACCGGTTGGAGGACAGAGAAAGACTTTCTAAATTGCCGAGATTTCCCAGTTCCGGGGGAATGCCGCCGCTCAACTGGTTGGGCCCCAGATTAAGCCATTGTAAATTGCCGAGATTTCCCAGTTCCGGGGGAATGCTTCCGCTCAACTGGTTGACCCCCAGATTAAGCCATAGTAAATTGCCGAGATTTCCCAGTTCCGGGGGAATGCCGCCGCTCAACCAGTTGAATTGCAGAGAAAGTTCTTGTAAATTGCCGAGATTTCCCAGTCTCGGGGGAATTCTGCCGAGCAAATGGTTGGAGGACAGACGGATTTCATTCACATGATTTTCGGATACCCAAATCCCATACCAGTTGTTCTCCGTTCCCGGCATGGCGAAACCATCGCTGTGCAATGGAGGAGTCTTCCATCCTTCATTATCAAACCAATTGTCACCTTTTGTGGCATTGTAAAAGGCTATCAATGCCGCTCTCTCTGAAGCCGGTATGGCAGCTTGCAATGGAATACCGGTTGATGAAACAAACAATAATCCGATTAACACAAAACCCAACAAAACAATTACTTTTTTCATTTTCTCCTTCCTTTGTATGCAAATAACCTTCTTGTCAACCATTATAAAATGTTTATGATCGAACATTTTAAAAATTTTACTTTAAATCTTACCTTTTAGCAAG
>WVZO01000032.1:41272-45522 GCA_011772425.1 Candidatus Aminicenantota bacterium | reverse complement strand
AACAAATCCAAAATTCAAATGTTCAAAATTCAAAACAAAAAGAACCTGGCACGTTGGTTTTTTCTTCTGTTTTGGTCATTTGAATTTTGATCATTCGAATTTGTTTCGAATTTCGATATTCGAATTTCGGATTTAAAGACTTTGACGGCGCCTTGTCCTTAATTTCAGGGCTTCGTAAATGTCTTTTCTTTCTCGTATCCTTATTTCCTCACCCGTTGGGAAAACGTCCGCCTCCGACACACTGGACAAAAGAAAAGAAACTCCAACGAATCCGAATCCCTATCAAGCTTTTTGATAAGCTCCTTCTGCGTGATTGTCGGCAAAAAATAACCCCCACAGCGCCTACACCTGGCTCCATACCTATCATGACCCTTCTCAATAGCAAGCTTACGCAGCGCCTCCATAAAATCCCGAAAATTCACACCAGAAGGACAACCCTTAGTACACACCTCACAAGTAAGACAATACCAGATCGCATCGCCAGTAACCAGATCAGAATTAAGAAGCGCTTTCTCAATAATCCCCCGGGGCGATTGCCCAAACTCAATACTACCGAAAAACTCAGCCATAGGACAACTTGCCGTACACTTGCCGCACTCAAAACAGCGGGTAAGCTTATACTCCTCGATTAACTTCTCAATCTCCTCTCGCTTGATCTTCATATTAATACTCCGCAGGGAGTTCCTTAAGCTCACTGAGCCGAAATACCGGGCCGTCCATGCATACATACTTAGACCCAATGTTGCACCGCCCACATTTACCCACACCACACTTCATCTTGAGTTCCAGTGTAGTAATCACGCTCTCATCCGGGTATCCCATTTCCGCAAGGTTTATGAGCGTAAATTTGATCATGATCGGCGGCCCGCAAGCAATAGCAATACGGCCTTGCCAAGAAATATTAAGCTCTTTCACCACAGTAGGGACAAGACCGACGTTTCCATCCCATCCGGGCGCTTCACTGTCAACCGTCAAGTGCAACTGAGTTCGCGGCGCGTTTTTCCATGTTTCAAATTCATCTGAAAAACATAAAAGTTCCGGCGTCCTGGCACCGTAAACAATATCAATAGTACCGAAATCGTCCCGATTATCAAGCATGTAGTTTATAAGACCCCTGAGCGGCGCCAACCCGATTCCCCCGGCAATGAAAAATATGTCCTTTCCTTTCATTGTTTCAATAGGAAAACCATTGCCGAACGGTCCACGCAAACCGATGTAATCCCCGGCACCAAGGTCATGCAGCGCACCACTCACAGAACCCACCTTACGAACAGCAAACTCAAGAAATTCCGGCCGTGTGGGCGTGGAAGTAATAGATATCGGACACTCACCAATACCAAAAACACTCAACTCCATGAATTGACCGGGACGATATGAAGGTACCGTGCTGTCATTAAAGCCCGTCACCTCAAAGAGCAGTGTATCCTCTGTTAGAGTTCGCACAGCATTGATCCTGGCAATCACAGGTACCAGAAGCGGTCTATTCACACGTCTCCTCATTTTATTTTTTTGCCTCCGGCGGCCAGGGGGGCTCTTTTCGAGAAAACCGCCCCCCTGGACCCCCCNNCCCCTGGACCCCCCGCAAAAGCTTTTGTTAATGTAAGGATGACTTCGTCAATTCGTATACCCACGGGACAATGAACACTGCATCGTCCACATCCGACACAGGCAATAATTCCTTTTTCCAGAGGGAAATAGGAGAGTTTGTGCAAGAACCGCTGCCTGACTCGCTCACGCTTCGTAGGACGCGGGTTTTCACCACTGGCCATCTTGGTAAAACCAGGATTCATACAGGAATCCCAGGCACGGAACCGCTTTCCCAAACACCCATGCTGCTCATCCTCCAGGTCAAAACAGTGACAGGTAGGACACAGCACCGTACATGCGCCGCAACCAAGACAACGGGCGGCAAGATCATTCCATATAAACAAATCCCACAGCTTTTTTGTTTCCATCGGTACCCGGTCCACAGGTACATCCCTTCTCGCAGGAGGAACAAGACTCCCCAGCGTTGAGAGTTCTTCTTCCGAGGAAGTTTTTAATAACAATTTAAGTACTTCCTCAACACGCTTTCCCTTTTCTGTGAGGGCTTTTAAAAGATAAGATTCCCCAATATCTGCCAATACCGCATCCGCACCGGAGGGTTGGAGCGGATTGATTCCAAATGACGTGCAAAAACATTCCGGCCCTTCCCCAACACAGGCCATGGCAATCAAAATCGTCTGCTCCCTTCTTTTTTGATACCATTCATCCACAGGGTCCCCCAGGAAGACCCGGTCCTGGATTTCCAGTGCGGCAATGTCACATCCCAGCACACCCAATACTACTCGCTCTTTTTTAAGAGGATCAACCGGGGTAATACCAGGTGTGGTACCTTTAGTAGTAAAAGAAAAAAGGTCCTCCACTTCGGGCAAAAAGAGCATCTTCAAGGGAAGCAAGGGCTTTCGCGGTCCCAGGAAGACGTCGCCGTCTACTGGGAGCTGCCGGATACGGAGATCGTTCTCCTTCTCCACCGGCGCAAATACATCCCACACCTCCCGGAGCGCAGAAAGTACTGCGGGTAAGTCAGACCTGTCCAATCGCTGCCATTGTGTCATTCATGACCTCCGGAAAAAGGATCGGGATCGTCCTTTGAAAAAGTAAGAAGAGGCGGCGGCTCTTCCGTTACACCGATTCCTTTGCAGCCGAAAAGATTTTCAATATCATTTTGCAATTGCCTATTGAGGAGCATCAACCGGACACCGGCCGGACATGCACGTTCGCATTCACCGCATTCGATACAACGGCCTACCAGGTGGAAAGCACGAACACTGTGAAAAAAGAATTTCTCCGCCAGGCTGCGCCGGTTGGTAACCCACCGCGGCTGCCTCGACTCAAAAATACACTCCGGGCAAAAACATCCATAACATATTTTCCTGCACGCATCACAACTAATACACTTTTCAATTTCCTTTTCCCAAAAAGCAAACCGCTCTTCAGACAAAAGACCGCTAAGCATATCGTCTTCGCTTCGGGGAGGCAGGCCGGGAGTTTCCATCGGCCCCAAAACCGCATCGTACTCAAAATTTTCAGGGAAAACACACCCGAAACACCGCTCAGCAATACCATCCCCCTCATCGGCCCTGAGACCTTTGTCCGTGCAAGGAAGCCCGACGATGTAAACCTTAGACCGGTCCACCTGCCGGGAACGAATAAGCTCCCGGAGAGACCTGGCATCGCAGCCTTTCACCGCAATGCCGACAATACCCTCTTTTTCGCGAAAATTCGGAAGATAAGCAGCCAGGTTGGTAAAACATTCCCGGTTCCATACCAGCCGGTCAACTTCCCCCGGCGACCGGATAAATACAGGCCTTATTGATCCGTCCGGCGACGTTTCATACCCGATAAAACATTCGGCATCTGGACGCTCAAGGAAGACTTTTGCAATATTTCTCAGTTCATCTTCCATCGCCTATCCTTAAAACATACGAGCCGAAACCAAACAGGTAAAATTCGAAGCACGAAATCCGAAATCCGAAACAAATCCAAAATTCAAATACCAAATGTTCAAAACAGCGCTCACCCTTTTGCTGTATGGTACTAAAAATATTAACTGATTTTTGTTTAATTGCTCCATTTCTTATCATTTCGTTTTTTGTTTTGAATTTTTTATTTTAGTCATTTGAATTTGTTTCGAATTTCGTGCTTCGGATTTCGAATTTTCTGATTTTTGCCACTTCCTATCAAGACTTTCCAGGGAAGTATCTATAGGGTTTGGGCCAAGACTGGTAACCTGGTCAACCACCTCACGGATGGTTCTGGCAAACCTTTCACCTTCGGCAGCAGAAACCCAGCGAACCTGGAATCTTTCTTTTGCAATTCCCAATAAATCCAGCATTTTTTCCAGCACAAGCGCGCGCCTACGGGTGTAGTAATTACCTTCCGAATAATGACAATCACCCGGATGACACCCCAACACCAACACGGCATCCATACCTTTAAAAAGCGCAGAAAGCACCATCTCCGGCCCCACACGAGCAGAACACATCACCCGCACCACACGGCAATTGGGAGGCATCTGCAGCCGCGACACCCCCGCCATGTCCGCCCCCGCATAACTACACCAATTGCAAGCAAAAACCAGCATCTTCGGTTGATATTCTTCTTTATTACGAGAGAAATTCTCCATTTTCGTATCTTCCATTAATAAAAAGTTTTTGCGGGGGGTCCAGGGGGGCAGTTTTTACAAAAAGCGCCCCCCTGGCCGCCGG
>WVZO01000032.1:0-41204 GCA_011772425.1 Candidatus Aminicenantota bacterium | reverse complement strand
CCATTGGGACAGGCAGCGGCACACAAACCGCAGCCTTTGCACAATACGGCATTAACCGTTGACACTATCCGTCCTTTAGTATCTGTTTCCATGTCTATTGCCGCAAACGGGCAAATCATTTCACAGCTTCCACACCCGCTGCAAAGGTGCGCTTCGGTTATGGCTGTGGTGGCCTCAAGAAAAACTTTACCTGCGGTCATGGGTACAGCCGCTTTTGCCGCCGCAGCCATTCCCTGGGCAACCGCCTCGCGGATGTTTGCCGGGAAACGCGCCGCACCGGCAACATATACCCCATCAGTAGCAAACTCAACCGGCCTGAGCTTCATGTGCGCTTCAAGAAAGAAACCATAAGAATCAATGGGGACCTTTAACATCCGGGCCAGCTCCACGGCACTGTCGTTGGGAACCAAAGGAGCAGCCAGTACCACCATAGACGCTGGAAGAGTTACCTCTATTCCTGCCAGGGCATGGTATACACGTACCCCGGAAACCTTTTTATTGCCCAAAACCTGGGGTGGGCGCTCCGGGTCGTAGCGGATGAAGCGAACACCTGCCTCTTGCGCCCTGCGAAATGCTATTTCCAATTCTGCGCCATAGGCCATCATGTCACGCTGAAGCACAGTTACGCGGGCAGAGGGACAAATTTCACGAATATAGCGGGCATTTTTAATGGAAGTGCCGCAGCACAAACGGCCGCAGTATTCCCGGCCAGGGGTCCTGGCCCCGGCACAATTGATAAACACCACATCAGTAAAACGCTTTCTGCCGCGCACCAGGGCCTGCTCCAGGTTCCGCTGCGTCATCACACCTTCTAATTCTCCAAAACAATAAAGCCCTTGAGGCTCTAGCTCCCGTGCGCCGGTTGCCACAATCACCGTGCCCACAGAGAATTCTTTTTCTCCCCGCGGGGTATTGGTACGGATATCAAATGAGCCGATAAATCCGGAAACATCCCCTACCGTGCTGTTATAATAAATCTTTATGTTTTTTAATTCCTTGACTGCGTTAATAAGGGTTTCCACTAATTGATGTGCCGGACGGTCGTCTGGCAGGAGTTTCCATAATCCGGCCGGGATACCGCCCAGTTTATTGGTTTGTTCCACCAGGTGAACCTCGAAACCCTGTTTACCAAGATTCAGGGCGGCGGTCAGGCCTGCCGGTCCTCCCCCGATAATTAATGCTGCCGGTATTACGTTGGTGGAGGCCACTTCCAATGTCACCAGGTGCGCGGCTTTTCTGACGCCAAGGCGAATAAGTTCCCTGGCTTTGTCAGCAGCGGCCTCCGGTTCATTCATATGAATCCAGGAGCAGTGCTCCCGGATATTAACAAACTCGAAAAGATAGCGATTTAAACCCGCCTCTTCGCAAGCGCGGCGGAATAGTTCTTCGTGGGTTCGCGGTGTGCACGAAGCCACCACCACACGGTTTAAATTAAATTCGCTTATTTTTTTCTTAATAGAAGACAAACCCGCATCCGAACAAGAGTATAAGTTGTCCTCTGTGTATTTTACATTGGGCAGCGATTGAGCATATTCCAATACGCTGTTCACGTTTATAACCCCGCCGATATTGGATCCGCAGTGGCAAATGAAAACCCCGATACGAACGTTACTCATGGATAGTTACCCTCTGAGCAGTTCTGCTGCTCGTCCGGCCGCCGCCGATGCCTGTACCACCGAATCAGGAATATCCTGCGGCCCCGAAGCAAACCCCACCGCAAGCACACCGGGACGAGTGGTTTCCACCGGTGCAGCAAGTGCATCCGGTACTTGAATGAAACCTTGAGGGTTCAGCTCCACACCAAGGGTCCTGGCAAGATCGATTGAACTGGCAGGCACAAGCGCCTGGCAAAGCACCACCATATCGAAGGTATCGGATTTACTTTCCTGAGTGCCGGTGTCTTCGTATATCACCCGCACATCCCCGGTTTCTTCGACTTCTTCCACCAGGGCCGGCCGGGAACGAATATAGGAAACAAAGTACTCGTTTTGAGCACGGGCCACATACTCCTGGAATGTCTTGCCCGGCGCACGAAGCTCAGTATAAAAAATCGTACTCCTGGCTTCCCTATCATGTTCGTTGGCAAGAATGGCCTCTTTAGTGGCGTGCATGCAGCAGACCGCCGAACAGTACTCGTGGTAACGAATATCCCGTGAACCCACACACTGGATAAAAGCGATCTTTTTCGGGGCACGGCGGTCCGAAGGACGCAGCACATGCCCACCAGTCGGCCCGGATGCGGAAAGAAACCGCTCGAATTCAAGCCCGGAGACAACATTTGCCACCTTCCCGGCACCGTACTCTTCAAGAACCGCCGTGTCCATGGGATTAAACCCGGTTGCCACTACCACGGCCCCCACCCGGAGAGATAAAACCTCGTCTTCCAGGTTGTGATTAACAGCATCTGCCTGGCAAGCGCGTACGCACTCCAGGCACTCGCAGCATCCAGCACAGTTCAAGCAGCGCTCCGCTTCCTGCGAAGCAGCCTCGCGGTCATAACCGAGTTCCACTTCTTCAAACGATTGCACCCGCTCCTGCACAAGAAGCTCCGGCATCTCAACCCGCGGGACCTCCTCGAACCGTTCCAGTTCCTCAATTTCAAGCCTCNNTTGAAAAAACTGCCCCCCCTGGACCCCCCCGCAAAAACTTTTCATTGGGGGTTTCCATGTAATGTTGGATTGCTTCTGCCGCGCGATTGGCAGCGGCAATAGCATCGACAGCGGTTGCCGGGCCGGTGACTACATCGCCTCCGGCAAATACTCCTTTAAGATTGGTTGCGCATGTCTTGGTATCGATGATAATCGTACCCTTAGGAGTTGCTTTGAGAGTGGAATGTGGGCCGAGAAAACCGAGATCAGGTGCTTGGCCGATGGCCGGTACCACCATATCGCATTCAATATAAAATTCCGATCCTTCGATGGGAATCGGCCTTCGTCGCCCGGAACTGTCCGGTTCACCGAGACGCATTCGTATAGCCTCAATCCCGGAAACACGGCCTGCCTTGCCAATGATGCGAACCGGTACCGCCAGGAACTCGATTTGAACTCCTTCTTTATCAGCCGCATCCACTTCAAATGAATAAGCCGGCATCTCTTTGCGGGTACGGCGGTATAGGATGATCACTTTGTGCGCACCGAGGCGAAGTAGTGTACGCGACGCATCGATGGCAGCGTTACCGCCGCCCACAACAACTGCAACTTTACCAATAGATACCTCTTCTCCCAGGCTGACCCGGCGCAAGAGGTCCACCCCATGGTTAACACCTTCCAGGTCTTCGCCCGGAACACCAAGTTTTATAGATAGATGCGCACCAGTGGCAATAAATACAGCTTTGAATCCTTTTTTAAACAAGTCGCGGATTCCTTCCGGTCCGCTGATAGGCGAGGAGGTTTTTATCTCAACGCCGAGATTGCGGACGATATTAATTTCTTCATCCAGTACTTTTCGGGGCAGGCGATAATCGGGAACGCCTACGCGGAGCATTCCCCCTGCTTCCGGCAGTTTCTCAAATACGGTCACAGGATACCCTTTGCGGGCAAGGTTATATGCTGCGGTCAGTCCTGCGGGTCCGGCACCGATAATGGCAACAGGTTTTTGTTTTCGTTGTTGGCGTTGGGTTTCATCTACTGTGATGGTGGGGATGTGTTTTCCAAAGTCTGCGGCTGCGCGTTTGAGTGCAGCAATAGCGATTGAATCTTCTTTTTCGCGGCGCATGCACACGTCTTCGCAGGGGCGTGGGCAAATGCGGCCCAGGGTCCCGGCAAAAGGCATGGTTTCATGAATAACCGCCAGTGCCTCGTCGTATTTGCCAAGCTTGATAAGTTGAACATACGCCTGGACGTTGAGATATGCAGGGCAGCCGTCCTGGCATGGTGACGTGCCGCGCTTGGTAATGGCAAACACGTTAGGAACAGACTGGGGAAAGGGTTTGAATACGGCTTTCCTGTTGGAGAGGTTCATCTCGAATTCGCCTGGCAGTTCAACCGGGCAGGCAGTGGCGCAGTCGCCGCAGCCGGTACATTTTATTTCGTCGATGTACCGTGTATGTTTACGAATAGTGGCGGTAAAATCATTGATTTTCCCTGAAAGGTTTTCAAGTTCTGCGCAAGTCAGGAGTGTGATATTCGGGTGTGATGCGCACTCGATCATTTTGGGAGCCAGGATACACATGGAGCAGTCGTTGGTAGGGAAGGTTTTGTCTAATTGGGCCATGCGTCCGCCCACAGAGGGTGAACGCTCCACAAGATAGACATGAAAGCCCAGTCCGGCAAGGTCGTTAGCTGCCTGGAGGCCGGCTACGCCGCCGCCGAGAACGAGTACGGATTTATTACCACTGGTTTGGTTCAACGTCAACAACTCCTACAATGCCTGTTCATGATGTTTCTCTTTACTATATTATTCACTTTCAACCAGATTATTTTCTGAGGTACTTTTAGAATACTAGAGATTATAAAATTATTGTTCTTTTGTCAAGGCTATATTCAAAAGTTTTTGCGGGGGGTCCAGGGGGGCAGTTTTTTCAAAAAGCGCCCCCATGGCCGCCGGAGGCAAAAGAGTTCTTATATGAGTTCAGGATGGACAGACGAAACGTTTTTTAAGTTCTATCTTATTATCTGTCCATCCTGCATATCGGATAGGATATCCGCACGGAGGGCAATAGTTTTTTTTAGATTGCCCGTGCGGTAGGAGAGATACATCCGGATCTTTTGTTGGTACATCGCTGTTTTTTGCTGTTACATTTCTATTTTTGGGAGAAGCATTTGGATTTTCAGTAGACTCATTTATATTTTTAAGAGAAACATTTGGATTTTTGTTAGGTACATGTCTATTTTCAGGAGGAACATTTGGATTTTTTGTTGTTACATTTCTATTTTTTGGAGAAACATGTGGATTTTTGGTAGATGCCTTTCTATTCTTAAGAGATACATTTGGATTTTTTGTCGAACCATCCGGATTTGTTTTTCATTCCTCTTCTTCCTGGGCAAATACCTCGAAACACGCCATCAGGCAACGTACACCACAGTTCCGCCTGTTCCTAAAAAGTCTGCGCTACCTTATTGAATGACTCCTTTCACTCGGTGCTTTTAAAAATAATGAAACAGTCCTGACGGGTCTCATCTTGCGTAGGAACGGTATCAAAATCCCGTAGGAAAATAGTCAAATTGCGTACGAAAGTAGTCAAAATCCCGTAGGAAATAAGAAAAAATGCGTAGGAAAAGAGTCAAAATCTCGCAGGAAGGGTCTCAAATTGCGTAAGAAAGGTGTCAAACTGCCGTAGAAAGGTGGTCAAAGTGCCGTAGGAACGGGTCAAACTGTTGTAGAAAAGGGGGCAAAATCTTGTAGGAAAGGGGTTAAACTGCCGTGGGAAAGGGAGGCAAGTTGAAAAAAGGGACCAGGGAAAAAAATCTTTACTCTATTTGGATGAAGGTAAGCAACTCCTCAACCGGATGGGGCAGATTTTCCATTTCTGTCGAACTATAAAAAGGTTCCTCATCATCTTCCGGTTCATAACCACATTTTTCCATAACACCATACAGTAAACGGTAATCACCTTTTTTCAAATACTCCCGGTTTTCTGCCAGTAAGTTCAATAGGGAATCGTCAGCTTCTACATCTACTTCATCTTCCTCTTCAAGGTCATCCTCATCATCATCCCAATCGTCGTCATAATCATTATAACCGTATTGATTCTCATCCATGAATAAACCCGGGTCCATGCGGCAATGAATCGATACCACCACCCGGTTCCCTTTAGAATAGATGTCAACTCCCATATCATTGATATCGTTGTACTGGAAACCTGATATTTGATTGATGGTCTTTTGATCTGTATCGAAAGCCATTGCCAGTGTCCACCAGTCATAACTTTCCGTATACATGACATCGTAATAGTTCTCCACCAGCGGCTCCCACCCACCGGGTAGATCATTCCAATCGCCGTGATAAATAAAACTCACCCTGCGTTTTGTCGGCATTGCCCGGCTGGATAGACCGGACACCTGTTTTCTTTCAGAAGCAGTTAAGACTTTATCCACAGCAAGGAATTCATAAGATGTTGAACTGTGGTCTGCCTGAAAACCTTTTCGGATGCTTAATATTTTCATTTTTTCTTTCTCCTTTTCGGTTTTTTCTTTTTCGGTTTTGGTTTAATCAGTATATTCTCTTTATTTATTTTTGTATCTTTTTTAATCCATTCCGGGTAACCCTCTAAATCACTATCCAGACCAATCCATTCGGCGATTTGTTCAGCAGTGGCGAGAGGAAATCCCCCGGATGTGTATCCAAAATCCAGGGATCTGCCTGTTTTCCCCAATTGGGGTAATTCCGGTATAATGGGATCAGGGCATCCCGGGTCTCCACCCACGGCATCTGCGGCAAAAACACGGCAGCCACCGCAAGCGGTGTTTACACGACAAATCCCACATTTACTGTGTTTAAATGGTTTTTTTGTACGAAACAAACGGTACTGATGCAAATTCCTGGCCTGGTCCCACAGCACCTGCGGTTCATAGTCCAATAGATTTCCAGAATAACAGCGTGGGTGAACCAGTTGAGAACAAGGGTATACGGAACCATCCGGGGCAATGGCTAAGATACGATCGGCAGCAACACAGCCTTTAATACCCAGCTTTGCAGCCAATGAAACAGGCAAATGCCGCTGGACAAAACTCATAGAGCAATCCACTCGAATGGTTAACCGGGGAATTTGCCGGAGAAGATCGTTGATTTTTATATGTAATTGTTTCATTTGTTGAAAGGTGGGATTTTCTGTATTCCACTGTTCGATACGTTCCGGCGGTTTGTAGCGAAGTAGAACAACCCGGCTGATCCCAATGTTCATCAGTTGCTCCAAAATGAGCTCCAATTGTGGAATGATTGATTTTGTTAAGACCAGGTTGACGCCCGGCACTACTCCTGCATCTTGGATGAGAGCTGCTGTGGTTTGAAGTTTTTTGATTAACTCCCTGAATCCAGCGCCTGTACGTTGATCCGGAAGTATATGTGCCGGTAGTCCGATATTCAATGCAGCAACTGAGCCAACGATAGATTCTAAAAGCCGGGGTTCCAGGTGGTACTTGCCGGTGGTAATATGCACTGAAAGACCGGCAGCGGATGCATATTGAACCAGGTCCGGCAAATCCTCCCTGGCAAAGGGTTCACCTCCCCCAATTGCCAGTTGAAACACCCCCCACTGCGCCACCTTTTCAATAAGTTTCAAGGCTAAAGGGGTATTCAGCTCATTGGTAAGAACAGGAAACCGCCGGGTATAACAATGTGGACATCCTGCCTCGCAGTGGTAAGTAACTGCCCAATGTACTGTTTCCGGCGCTGAAAGCCAGGAATATTTTGGTATTTCCGATGGTCTTTGGTAATTCAGGGCCTGTGCTCCAGATCTTCCCTCTTTTATTTCAATAATATTCAGTTTAATTAATTGGTTAATGGTTTTAATTATCGATGTACCCTGCCCTTTTATCACATTATTTTGAGCCAGCAATTTTACAAGTTCATCGATAGGAGTGGTCCTATCTTTTATCAAATAGAGAAAATGAAAGGCTGCTTTATCCACTTCCAATGTTGTCCCGGTGCGGGGATCATAAACCAGGCCCCCAAAAAATTCTCTTCGCAAACGTATACCTGGAATAAGATGGATATGTTGCAACCCTATGGGTTCGGGAATATTCATTTTTTTTGCCAGGTAAGAATATAATCTTTTTACACCTTCCTGTCAACCCAATGTGGACAAATCTTCAACAATATGTTAATATATTACAACAAAACATGGCTATAAAGAAAAAATATCAACAAATAACAGCAGGATTAAAATTAATGCATTTTTTATGGAGGATACGATGACGACAACACAAAAAAAGGAAGATTTACCAAAGATTACTCCTTCCAGTACCAAAAAAGAGATGCTGGAAGCGTTTAAAGAATTGAAAAAGAAATTGACGGAAAAAGCTGAAACAGAATTAAAACCTGAAAAGAAGAAAGAAGAGAGGCATGCGGCAGAGGTGATTCGAGCAGCAGACGTTCTTACCCCGGAAGGAACCGTGGCAAAGATCAACACATTGAAAATCGAGATCGGGAAAATGCTCTCCCAACTGGCGGATAAACTGGAAGAAGAAGCATCCAATTATTTGAAAATCAAGGAAAGCATCGAGTTAAAGCAAAAGGAGTTAAAAGAGATCTATGATATCGAGAGTTCAGCTTATGCTCTGGCAGCTTTGCTGGAAGCCCAGAAACAAAAAAAACAAGAATTCGAAGAGGAACTGGCAATAAAAAAAAATACGCTGGAAGAGGAAATTAAACAAAAAAGACTGGAGTGGGAAAAAGAACAAAAGGAGCATGAACAGGCGTTAAAGGAGCGGGATGCTGAAGAAAAGAAATCCAGGGAGAGACAGAAGGAAGAGTATGACTATAATTTTAAACGGGAGCAGCAGTTAAGTCATAATACCTTCAAGGACCAGAAGGAAGAAATGGAAAGAGAGCTCGCCTCTGCCAAAGAAGCCTTTGAAAAGAAAACGGCTGAAACGGAAAAAAGCTTAAATGAAAGGGAAGAAAAGGTCAAAGAGCGAGAAAAGTATGTGGATGATTTACAAAAACAGGTGGATGAATTTCCCGGGCAATTGGAAACGGCTGTAAATAAAGCAGTCAAAGAGGTGAGCGAACGATTAACCCTGGAGGCAAAGAAAAACGAGGAATTATTAAAAAAGGAATATGAGGGTGAAAAGAATGTCTTGAAGACCAAAATCGAGGGCCTGGAACATACGGTGGCGGAGCAGAACAAACAAATTACGGACCTTTCGGCAAAGCTTGAAAACTCCTACGGCAAGGTGCAAGATATTGCTGTGAAAGCGATTGAAGGGTCGTCGGCGTCCCTTCGTTTTAGTGCGATTGAGCAGCAGTTGTTAGAGAAAAAAGCCCCGCAGCCCCAGGAGCCTAAGAAAGAATAGGCACGAAACCAGTTGGCAATTGGCAAATGACTCGCGATAGAGCCTTTGACCGGGCTATCTCTGTGTTCTCTGTGGTCACAGGTTTTAATTAATGCGATTAAATTCTTGTTTTTAAATCCAATGCCTTTTTTTGTGCCATGGACTGTTTTTGTGCTGCCTCTCTTTTCTTGACCATACTGAGTTGATCAGCATCCACATAATCAATTGCTTTTACGTCACAGAACCGGACACATTGGGGTTCGCCTTCGCAAAAATCGCATTTGATGACCTTTTTCCCCGTGACATCGAAAGCCATGGCGCCGAAGGGACAAACAGCCACACAGGTGCGGCAGCCAATACAAACATTATAATCCACCTTCACATAATCCAGGTCCTGGTCACGGGAGATCGCTTTCACCGGGCAAATAGCCAGGCAAGGGGCATCCTCGCACTGTTGACACGACATGGGAATATACAAACCTTCCGACTCCCATTTTATAACATTGATCCGGCTTCGTGACGGATTGGAAACACCTTCATGGTTTACCGAACATACGAGCTCGCAAAGCCTGCATCCGGTACATTTTTCGTGGTCTATCATCAGGACTTTCGCCATTGATTTTCTCCTTTTAAATGCATAAACAGATTTAAAGCAAATGAGACGGCTCTTTATCCAGGCCAAGCCGTTTTAATGTTTCCGAAGTGGGGACGCCATTTTCATCCCAACCATGGTGCTGATAGTATTCATCAATCATTTTCTTAAACTTTTTCCTGTCTATTTTGGCCCCGATAACGTCGGGTGCCCCGCGCCGGCAGGGTTCATCAAAATACCGGTGATTGAGCATATCGCCCTTTTTTAAATCTTCTCGTTGTAATCCTTCCCTGAGATTAAACAGTCTTTCTATATTGTTGCATCGTTCTGCTATTTCCCATATCTCCTCGGGGGTCATCTCAAGCCCGGTATTATAATAAACGACTTTGGGCCAATCTTCGAAATGGGGATGTGTAGCCCCAAGGAACACCGTATGATACTTGCAAATCCCCAGGCAATCCACCGCCATGTAACAGTTTTCCTGCCAGAAGACCATCCAGGCCTTACCCACATATGAGGTGTGTTCTGAGCTCAACGGCCCATCATAAGGAATGGGGGTGCTGTAAATCTTCCTCAGGACCTCTTCGGGTAAATGGTAAAGATCAATGGCAGGCCGGCTCCTCAGGTGGTCGGAACCCCGGGAAGCGGTGGCTATATTAAGGGCCAATGCCGGAGTTGCCCTCTCGTCCGAGTGCAGGTTGCTCATGCCTTTCACCTGGATAAGATAGTCAAAAGACTTCTTACCTATCTTCTCTGCTGCCGGAATTCCCCCATCTGCCAGGGTGTCTCCAAGCCAACCCGTTCTAAAACAAATGCGGTGGACCATCTCCAGGAGTGCCTCGTCATTGCCGAATCGTAAATCTAAACCATCGGTCTCTTTGGTGGTGAGAATTCCCAATTCGTAAAGTTCCATGGCCCAGGAAATCAGGCTGCCGGTTTCCAGGTTATCCATGCCGTACTGGTCCACCAGGTGATTACCGGTTAATACGGTTACTGCACTTTTGCAGTCGGGTTCTCCTCCAAAC
Source organism: Candidatus Aminicenantota bacterium (assembly GCA_011772425.1). Classification (GTDB taxonomy): domain Bacteria; phylum Acidobacteriota; class Aminicenantia; order UBA2199; family UBA2199; genus JAKAGC01. Next base: position 30,654 of record WVZO01000032.1, on the reverse strand, counting down.
GCACCCTGGGACGTATATTCCGGTCCCTCATCATACTTGCCCGCATAAGGGCCAGAAGGAATCCTGTACTTGGCACGGCAGTGAACCTGGCAGCCAAAACAACTGGCCATATGATAAGGACCCATGGTTTCCTCGGCGATTTCATCGAGCCGTTCCGGTTCGATATCATCGGCATACTCGCACTGGTTATACTGGAAATTCCTGCACCTGATACCCCCCCAGGAATTGGTTGCCCCCCAGATAAACGGTGTCCCCAATATTCCCTGGGTTTGACTGACCTTGGAACTAACGATCTGATCGATGAATCGTTTATTGTAATTCAAGGCATCAACAGGATGGGCGATTTTTATATCCATGGTACCTCTGGCAGCGACTGCCTTAAGGTTTTTTGAACCCATTACCGCCCCCATTCCCGTTCGACCGCCGGAATTTTTTATACCCGTCATGACATTGGCAAATCGGACAAGATTCTCACCCGCCGGACCGATAACCGCACTTTTGATTTCCTCATTATTAAGTTCCTCTCGAATCGCCCATTGGGTTTCCGTGGTGGTTTTGCCCCACAAGTGACCGGCATCCCGTATCTCTATTTCCCCGTTATGGATCCAGAGATAAACCGGTTTTTTTGCCTTGCCTTTTATGACCAGGTGATGAAACCCGGCCCAGGCCAGCTCAGGGGCAAAGAATCCTCCCATATTGGTGCTGCCAACCATCCCGGTGAGGGGAGACTTGGCCATAAAATGAGTCCTGGCGGTGGCTGAGGCACATGTTGCTGTCAGGATACCGCCGCTGATCAGGAGAGTATTTTTCGGTCCCAACGGGTCACAGCCTTTTTCCGTATGATTGTACAGCAAATAAGCATCAAGCCCCCTGCCGCCAAGGTATTTCTTGCGCATCTCCAGGGAGATCGGTTTAACTTCTATCTTACCGGTAGAAAGATCAATATATGCTATTTTTCTATCTAATGCCATGTGACGTTTCCTCCGTTTTTGCCTTTGCTTCTTCAGCTAGTTTTCGGTTTTTATTCCATACCGGTCCCCGTATCCGGGGAAAATCAGGTCGAATCCAGGATACACGGAACTCCATCCCACATTTGGGACATTTGATATGTTCCTCCCCGGGATTGGGTTGAAGTCTCTCCATGCAGCTGGGATTATGGCATCTAAATTTACCATACGTTCTTGTTTTACGCAGACTTTCAGCGCCTGACAACTTTTTGTCATCTACAGCCATGATTACCTCCTTTTTCGTTTAGCCTCCGGCAACCAGCATCATTATTGTTACTTGATCGCCATCGTTAAGGGTTTTATTCATTTGATCTCCACGAATCCATTCTTTTTTATTCAAAAGTACTTTAAAGGTTCTATCCAGCTTACCGGACTCATCGAGAAGAAAACGGCGTACGTTTTGTCCATACCTGTTACCGACTTCATTCATTAAATCCTCGATGGTTTGCCCGGGAAAATCCAATGAAAGTGATTTGCTGCCGATGGTTTTAGTAACGGTTGGCATACTAAGAAACTCAAGGTTTATTTTCATAATTGATCCTTTTTTCTCGTGTATATTGTCTAACTTAAAAAATATTATACCATGATTGCTTTTATGATATCAATAATAATTTCAGAATAGTCCCGGGCTGCGGCAAAATGTAATGATGAATGGTGAACCGGTATTATTGTCATGTCTACCCCCAAAAGACGTAAAATCAACCGCCCGAAGGGCTATAAAAAGTTTTTCGGGGGTCCAGGGGGCGGTTTTTCAAAAGAGCCCCCTGGCCGCCGGAGGCATAGGAGATCAGGATGGGCAGGCTTAATGTTTTTTGAGCTCACAGATATTACTGGCCATCCTGTAGAAAAAATGCCTGGTAGTAGATCCGCACGGAGGGCAATAGGTTTTCCAGAGTGCCCGTGCGGTAGGAGAGATAAGGTGCCCTGCGGGCAAGTTTAAATCGCCTGTGGCGAACGGTTATAAAGCCAGTGGGTCAGAGATTTTTTTCAATTAACCTCCTTATTAACAAAACGCCGATTATTACAAGCAAAATAGTTAAGCTCATTTTAATTTCCCTCCTTTTCTCAACTCCTCCGGGCCAGCTTGTTTGCCAGGATGGAGATTAGGCCGCCTAGCATGATGTAACCCAGGATTACTTCTAGCATCACCCAGAATTGAAGCCAGTCGGTTTTTGGGACGATATCCCCGAATCCCAGGGTAGTAAAAGTCACGATGCTGTAATACAGGAATGAAAACACCGGGATTGTCTCGCTCACGTGTACGGTCCTGAAACTTGCTGCATTTCCTTGATAAGCTGAATAGAAGATCGCAGCGAAAATAACAGCAAAAAGTATTGACCATAACGCCCATCTTAAAATACTTCTCCCACAGTCGGCAAACAGACACCAGAGGAAATGTAATTTAGGATGTTTTTCTTTGAAACGTAAAAGGTACATGTCATCTCGTATTTTTTTGGCTATGAGTGGGTAATTTACTACTGTAGGTTCCCCAAGAAATAGCCAAAAATTGTCAGGTAAGAATTCCGTCTTGTTAGAATATTTAAATTTCATCTTGTTTTTTTCGATAAATTCAAATAGACCATATACGTCATAGAAAGTTGTATTTCTCATGTTACATTCATCAGGATTTGTATATTTAATTTCATAAAAAGTGCTCTCTCCAGTGAATTTAGCATGATTAAAGTCAGCTTTTTTATAGAATCGGGCTTCGAAAAAGTTAGCCTTTCCAGAGAATTGAGTTCTGTTAAAGTTAGCCTTACCAGAGAATTGAGTTCTTTCAAAGTCAGCCTTACCAGAGAATTGGGTTTCAATAAAGTCAGTGTTTTTAGAGAATTTGGTTCGGTTAAAAGTAGCCTCTTTAGAGAAATGGGCTTGACTAAAATAAGCCTTTTCAGCGAATTTGGTGTCCGAAAATATAGCCTTTCCAGAAAATTTGGCTTCCCTAAATATAGCCCATATAGAGAATTGGGCTACCCCAAAACTAACCTCTCTGGAGAATTGGGCTCCGATAAAGTTAGGTTCACCAGAGAATTGAGCTCCGTTAAAGTCAGCCCGTCCTGAGAATTGTGCTTCTCGAAATCCAGCCTTTTTTGAGAATCGAACAAAGCTAAAATCAGCCTCACCAGAGAATTGGGCGTAATTAAAATAGACATCTTTCTTAAATTCTACCCTTTTAAATGAAATGTCATCAGGAAAAACAAATTCGCTGAAATCATATTTTATTCCATGCTTTTTTTGCCTTTTAAATTCCTTATCAAATGCATCTTTGAACTCTGCTTTTTTTCCTTCAATATTTTGTGAATGGAAGATACAATGTTTATGGTCATACAGGGTTCTACCGCAAAGTTTTTTGGTAATCCTACTTTTATAATCACAAGTCCTTTTCTTTTTTTCCTCTTCACCAGTCATCAAACTCCTCCTTTTTGGGCATTTCTGTTATATATCATTTTAAAAGGGAAAAGTCAACCAGGAATAGGGACGATATGGGAGGGTATCCGCTATTCCTGGGCAACGGTCCACTTACAGGGAATCACCGGCAGACGCGGATACCTGGGCAGCTTTACCCAAGGTTGACAGATTCTTTGTTCTATGTTATAAACAAAATGATGATTAAAAAACACAAATTTCGTATGATAATAGTTAGATTATTGTGATGAACAGTTCAGATGACCAATACAACGAGCGAATTGTAGTAGCTTCGATTGATCTTCTTGGTATTCGTAATATCCTAAAGCGGCCTTCCGGAAGCAAAGACGCGATTACCCAACTTGAGTACTTTTGGAAGAATGCTGCGCTCAAACCACTATATAATAATGAATCCTGCAAGTCTTATGACATAATGCTATATAAGCATGGGTGGTATTTTGGTGATACTATTTATCTCTTTGGTTCTCAAAATGACTCAATTGCAGATCAGGTTTGGAAATTGGTTGTAAAGTGCGCCTCTATAATTGCCGTAGGTTTTTATAGAAATAATAAATTTCTAGCCCGAGCCGGAATATCAGTAGGCGATCTTCGGGTAAAAAGTATTTCTACGCCTAATGGTCGCCATGAATTGCGAATTGGCACGTCCATGGCCAATGCTCAAAAACTTGAATCTATACAGGATTGGGTCGGTGGTGCGTTAGATAGTGATATACCAGATATAGAATCAGAATATATTATTGATTATCCTGTCCCCCTAAAGCCTTCAACTAAGGCGGTTTATCCAATTGCTATCAATTGGGTCGAATTAGCGAAACAATTCTTTTCGGATCGAAATCAGCTTGTCTCAAAAGTCTCCGAGTGTCATCGCTGGATTGGCGGTGCAGGTGAAAATGAGGAAAGAAAGATAAAGAACACCATTGATTTTATTTCTGCAGTATGGTGACAAATTGTGCTGTCGGTCTAGCTAAAATAAATGCAGTACTTGACATTTTGACATTAGCCTTTTCCATTTTGTCGATAAAGGCCGGGAATGTATTCAATGGAAGGGATCGTATATTGAATTACAAAATTACCATTTTCTCTTTCTTAATTCCCTTTCCAACCTTAAAGGAGACCCCCTCTCACCATCCTATCCAAGAATTCAAATATCCATAATATTGGAAAATCAAGATATCGTTATGGTGGTGTAGGGAACGTAAAACGGCTTGCCTGTTCCTCCAAACTTGGGGATAGTTTCATCATGTCCAGGTAGGAGCAAACGGTAATTCGCCCTTGCCTCATGCATCATACAATAATACCGTGCTTATCCGTGCCCGCCCTTAACCCCGCAACCCGCAACGCTAGGCAATGAAAAACGGACATTTTGCTCCAAACAAAGGCCGGGGATCGGAAAATTGCGTAATTCTTGACACCTCTATCCGGTTCAGGTATCATATAGTATGATTCAACTTGAATTATTCCAGGAAACCCCAACGAAATATGAGCGGGTGGCAATCCACCTGTTCAATGACAGCGATATAGAATTTGAAGAAGCCTGTCGCATGCTGGGTGAATTGAAGAGGAGAATGTTAAGAGTCATGTAAATATACAAAAGAATCGGCGGATGTCTCATCAATTTATATTGAAATAAGAAATTCCTTATTAGGGGCTTTAAAAATTTATTTCGTCTCCCCCAATCTGTCAACAGTTCAAAAAATTTTTTTCGCCGCAAGCTCAGAAGAAAAATTTTTTCGGGCTATCGCCCGCGTGGTGAAGTTGACAGATTGACCGAGCCGAAATCTTTCCCAGTTAAGCCCCAAATAAGGAAAAAAAATTTTATTGAAGGATATAAATGGTTGAAAAAATCGACAGTCAAAAAATCCTTTTAGGTTATTTATCCATTACTTGCTTTCTTTCTTTATTAGTTTTGTACTCTTCGATTTCTCTGGCGATGGCGTTTTTTTCATTTTTGAGAATACTCTGGAATTGACCCAATACCAACAACTGGACAATGGGTGAATATTCAAAGTACCTGGCACCTTCACCATTCTTTTTATTTTTAGCCGCGAAGGTATTTACAATGCGGTTATATAGCGAAGGGCTGCGAAGAAAAAGCTGTCAATAACCAGGACGGAGGAAATCGATGCAAGGAATCGAAAAAGAGTTAGAAGAACTCAGGCTCATGGAAGACGAATTAAAAAAATCTGATAAATTCTTAAAATGGGAAATCCCCCTGTCCCCGGACAATTTGTAATGCATCCCAAAGACAATGTAGCTGGGAAAAATGATATTGTAGTGGGGACAAATGACATTGCAGCGGGGAAAAATGATATTGTAGTGGGGAAAAATGACATTGTAGTGGGGAAAAATGACATTGTAGCGGGGAAAAATGACATTGCAGCGGGGACAAATCATATTGTAACGTGTTTCCATGAACTTGTAACGGTCCTCAGTCGAATTGTAACCTTCCCCAGCGAAGGAGAGGTTATTGTAAAGATTGTGAGCGAAGCGAACTATGTTCTAATTTCCCCCTTTGGGAGCTTGCTCTCTCCTACCGCACGGGCACTCTGAAAAAACCTCTGCCCTCCGTGCGGATATACTGTCCAGTATTTTTATCTACAGGATGGACATAAAATAAAAAAAAGAAAAAACTTAAAAATGTCCATCCTGAAACTCCTATAAAACTCTATCAGAACTTTTTTTTTGCCTCCGGCAGCCAGGGGGATTCTTTTCGAGAAAACCACCCCCCTGGACCCCCCGCAAAAGNNAAAACAAGTTGAAGATTTCCTGGTCCGAAGGACCTTCTGAGACTCCCCTCTCCGAGGGGCGGCAGGCGTTTTATACTCACCCGAAGGGCACCTATTGATTTTCTTTAAGTTAGAAAATTGACAAGAAACTATTGGGCCGCCCAGCTCTGCAGTTCCGTAAGGAGTGAAACGTTTTCCAGCTTTCCGGCCCACTGCGCCGTGACATAGGCGATGGGGGCCTTGATGGCGGGTAGGGGATTGGCACCCGGGGTCATTGGTGCTACTTCAGTCTCGAGCCAGGCGAGCAAGGAATCGAGGGTATTGAAGCGGCCGGCCTCCAGCGCTTGCTTCAGCTCGATCAGGGTGTGTTCCTGAAAATGAATCTTATTGTCCAGGTCGATGATGTCCGGCAGCAGCAGGGCCGCCTCGTCCAGGGAGAGTTCGATCCTGTTCAACAGATCATTATAGAAGGCCTTGGCAAATACTTCGGTCTTCTCCCTGAGTTTCCGTAGGAGCTCGCGGCCTTTACCCGTGGGAGTGTCTTCATGGGGAAGCAACTGGCAATAGAGCTTCAGCTTGGGTTCCGTACCCGAGGGACGAATCGTGACCACATAGGAATCCAGGAAGAACTGCACCACGTTACGGGGGAGCTTCTCAGTTTCACTCAGGAAGGGTCCAAACATGTCCTGGTCCCAATAATCCACCACCTTATGTACTCGTTGGCCTCCGATGGCTTCGAAGGGCTTCTCACGGATGGAATTCATAATCTGGTCTTTCTTGAGCATGCCGTCGACGCCGGTCATCATGATGGAACGAGGCATGGTATCGTAGCTGCCGACCTCTTCGAGGATCTTGGCATAGTAGTCCAGGAGAGTGCTGCCCCCATGATGAAGCCGCTGTTGGAGCGCGGCCAGGTACATACAAGCCGGCGCGGAATCCTTGTCGCGGATCGTAGGAATAACGGCGATGCCGTGGCTTTCCTCAGTGGCAATCACCAGGTCTTCGGAGGAACACTTAATAGCTTTGTAATGGCCGTTGTCGTCCAGTTGCTTAAGGACATCGGAGAGGTACTTGAAACCTACCAGCAGGTCATCTACGATCCAGGAGTTCTCCGCCCTGGCTACTATGGCGCCCAGCAGCTTGGTGGTCACGAGGGTCTCGATGACCAGCCCCCTCATCCGGGGGCCCTCGGGATCGAGCATCAGGTAGTAGGTCAGGACAGCGGCGATCTGGTCCCCATCGAAGTGGTACCAGGTACCGTCTTCAAGCTTGACTTCGAGTCCCACTCGGTCAGCGTCAGGATCGCTGCACAGGACAATGGAGCTGCCGATTTCGTCAGCAAAGACCTTGGCAGGTTTGGTTGACTGGGGAACCTCCGGATTCGGGGCCTTGAGGGGGATCGCGTTGAAGGTGCCGTCAGGTCCCTGGCCAGGGGGAACCTGGAAGTGGAATCCGAGACGTGTGAGGATTGTTCCAGCGTTGGTAAGTCCACACCCGCACAGCGGAGTGTAGACAATCGGGGGATCATTCGGTTGGGGTTGGTATAGGTCGCCGAACATTGTTTTATAGGTTTTGAGGTATTTCTCGTGGTACTCTGCCGGCACACCCCGGATCATTCCTGCCTGCCTGGCTTTTTCGAAGTCCATCATGCGGACATCTCGAACCGCGGCCATGGCATCGCTGAGATGCTGGTCCTGCGGCGCCACCGGCTGGCTTCCGAACTGGTCATACACTTTGACCCCGTTGTCATCCGGTGGGTTGTGGGAGGCGGAGAGATTGATACCGCCGATTGCCTTCAACTCATTAATCAAGTAGGACAGCATCGGGGTGGTCATCAAGGCATCGTCGTTATCAGGTTCGTTGATATAGGTGGCGATACCGTTGCCTGCATAGACTTCGCAAGCAAGGCGAGCCAGCGAACGGGAGGAGACCCCCAGCAGTGGATGATCACTGCCCAGGAATTTATAGATGCCGGCGATATCATGGAACACGCGGACATCGTTGGCCACAACCACAGCCATGTCCCGGCGATCGGGAAAGGCTTCGCGAAGATGGTTGCAATGCCCTTGTACGGTCATAACTACTGTGGTAAGGGTTAGCTCCGTACCCCACAGGCCCCCTTCGACCTCCCGTACCGAAGGGCAACTCTTGCCAGAAAACCTCGATCAAGAGGTCCAGGTAGTCCTCGCGCAGGTGTTGGGCGAGGACCTCGGGATAGGTAAATGGCAAGTCACCGCTCATCCAGAGACGCAGCCGGCGTGCCGCCTCTTCCCCCAAATCTCCAAATTGCTCCGCCAGCAGGCCGCATATATGGTCCAGGGATTCAGGAACGTTCATATTTTTTTCTCCAGTCGCGATGCCTCCTCTTCCACAAAGCGGAACAGAAGGACTGATAGGGAAACAGATAGGAAAAATCGTCTTTTTTCATAGGGGAATATATTAGAGGAAATAGTGGAGAAAGTCAAGAGATAATGCATATTTTTTGATTATTTTTTTTCTTTTCCAGGTGGGAGAAACGGTGGTGGTGAGCGACTTTACAACTTTTTCCCCATAATCCAATCGGTGGAAAGATGAATGGTAAAAAAACATTTCCGGTAAAAGACAAAAAAACGTGTGTGCTGCGTGGAAAAATGAACTCTTCATCCGGATTTATAAGCAGAATCAACCAGTATTTTATCGATAACCTCAACATTCTTCTCAATAAAACCAGGTGCCAACATCTCCTGGTGAACTCCATAACCTTCGTAAACTATCTCCCGGTTACGGGTGAAATCTCCCCAACCGACTAATCCCTCCTTGCCTTTTTTATCTTCCGCCTGGATAAGATGAATCGTGGCATTGACTTTTCCACGGAGTTCCAGGCTGTCATGATAACGAATGTATTTTTTTACTGTATCCATTATTTTTTGCTTCATGTGTTGAAGGCCCAGGTATTTAATACCTTTTTCAATGCCCTGGTAAAATTCAGCAGTCTCTTCTTCCTTCTCTTGCTCAGTCTGCCGCGGCACACGGGTGTAGGTGTCCAGGATGATGATGTCAGATACCATATGCCCTGCTTTTTCTAACAGTTCAGCCGCCTTGACACACAATTTTCCTCCCGATGAATACCCCAACAAGATGTAAGGCCCCTCAGGCTGGATTTCCCGGATGGCATCCAGGTAGATTTTCATCTGGTTTTCACCTTGTTTTTCGATATAGTTGAAGGCATAAAAACCATAATCCTCCAGCAGGCGGGCCAGTTCCGTATAGGCAATACTATATCCCACTGCCGGGGGAAAGGCGAAAATTTTTCCAGGTTTTGCCGAATTGAGTAACGTTACCGTTTCATCTTTGCTTTCTACAAATCTGTTTTCCATAAGAACCGGGGTCAGGTCCCTGATGGCGGGGGTTTTAAATATCTGCACAACAGAAATATCGATATTAAAGGTCTCATGGATTCGAGATACCAGTTTGATGGCTTTTAGAGAGTTTCCACCCAGGGCGAAAAAGTCATCCCGGATGCCAACTTTCTCTACTCCCATTAATTCCCGGTAAATACAGATCAATTGCTCTTCCGCTTGATTTCGCGGGGCTTCATATTCCCCGGTGCCGCGGATTTCAGGTTTGGGCAGTGCTTTCCGGTGGATTTTCCCGTTGGGGGTGCGAGGTATCTTTTCCATTTGTACAAAAGCGGATGGAATCATATATCCAGGTAAAAACCGGGATAGATACTCTCTAAATTCTCCCTCTAATGCTCCTGTCAAACCGGGATCAGTAACAATATAAGCACACAGGTATTTATCGCCGCTATCCGCTTCCCGGTCAATGACCACTGTTTCTTTTACGTATTCATGGTGCAGGATATGGTTTTCGATTTCTCCCAGCTCTATCCTGAATCCCCTGATCTTGACCTGAAGGTCCACCCTACCGATGAATTCAATATTGCCATCCGCTAACCACCGAGCCAGGTCACCAGATTTGTAAAGGTAGCTCATAGCTGATAGCTCATAGCTCATAGGGAGAACTCCAGAACTGCCTGCTTTCTTCTCCCTCCTATCAGCTATGAGCCATGAGCTATGAGCTAAAACAAATTTTTCTGCGGTTAATTCCGGTCGGTTCAAATACCCCCTGGCTATCCCTATTCCAGCAATACACAATTGGCCGGGGATACCAATAGGCACAAGATGATCATCCATGTCTAGTATGAGGACTTGCGTATTGGACAAAGGTTTTCCTATGGATATAACCGTCCCCGGTTTTACATCACGGGCGACAGTGGCTGCCACGGTGTTTTCCGTGGCTCCATATTCATTCACAACCTCCAGGTGAGGAAGCAATTGTTTGCTCTTTTCAACAACGGCGGCCTGGACGTTTTCACCGGCCAGGGTCACGATTCGTAAACCTGACAATACTCCAGGTGAGTTAGAACAAAGCTCCAACAGCGATGCATAAAGCGACGGCACACAAATAAAATGAGTGATTTTATGGGAAACAATAAGCTCTTTTATACGAAAAACATCACGGGCTTCTTCATCAGTCGGCAGCACCACCCGCGAACCCGATACAATGGGCGTAAAGAAACTGGTAACAAATCCATCAAAAGAAAAAGAAAACAATTGAAGCACACCATCATCCACTGTCAACCCATATTCCTGCTTCCGCCAGTAGATGGTATTGAATACACCGCCGTGTTCCACTAAAACCCCTTTGGGTTTACCCGTAGAACCGGAGGTGTAAATGATGTAGCATAGGTTAGAAGGATTTAAATTCGAAGCACGAATGTCGAAATCCGAAACAAATTCGAAATTCAAATGTTCAAAATTCAAAACAATGCCTGGTGTTATCTCGTTTCGATCATTTGAATTTTGGTAATTTGGATTTGTTTCGGATTTCGATATTCGAATTTCGGATTTTATTTCATCTGCATTGTTCTTTAAAAGTACCCTGGTATTACTATCATGCAGCATGTATTGAATACGTTCCTCTGGATATTCCGGATCAATGGGCAAATAGGCACCGCCTGATTTCAATATGCCCAATAACCCGATTATCATTTCCACAGAACGTTCCATCATTATTCCTATAATATTGTCCGCCAGGACGCCTTTTTCCTTTAATAAATGCGCCACTTGATTGGATCTTTTATTCAATTCACGATACGTTATATGTACCTCCCTATGCATCCATGCATCCATGCATCCATGCCCAATAACAGCAAGCCGATCCGGGGTGCGGTCCACCTGTTGGTCAAATAACTCATGGATAGTTTTATCCCTGGAATAGTCTGCTGCCGTGTCATTAAAATCAACCAATATCTGCCTTTTTTCCTCTACTGAAATGATATCAAGTGAAGATAACCGTTGCGTTGGGTCTTCCTTAATCTCATTCAATATGCGTTTGAAATAATTAATAAATCGCTTTATTGTTTCTAAATGATAAAGCTTCGTGCAATAATCAACGCTAAAATATAAAACACCTTCCACTTCTGACCCCTGGAAGATTATATCAAAGTTGGCCTTGCTCTCACCCATATCGCTGATGTCATCTATACCGGCCTCCTTTATTTCTCCCTGGAAGTCGGACTGGTTTAAAAAGTTGAACAATACATCAAATATGGGATTCCGGCTGGTATCTCTTTTGACGGATACGTTATCAACCAACTCTTCAAACGGGTACTCCTGGTTTTCATACACCTCTAATGTGCGTTCTTTTACGTCTTTTAAAAAGTCGCTGAATTTCTTTTCTCTTTCTGGATAATTCCGCATCGATAAGGTATTGACAAACATGCCGATGATATCCTGGAGATCGGCATGCCGCCGTCCCGCCATCGGCGTACCAACGATGATGTCTTCCTGCCCACTCAGCCTGGATAACAGGACATTCAAAGCAGACAATAAAACCATAAATAACGAAACACCGGTTTTCCTGCACAGTTCTTTTAAACCATGGGTTACCTCTTTATTGATAAAAAAACATAACTGTCTGCCTTCATAACGTTGAACCGGGGGTCTGGGATGATCGGCAGGCAGGTTTAAAATTGGTAATTGGCCGGAGAACTCTCTCAGCCAATACTTTTCTTGGATTTCCATGATTTCTTGCTGTTGGCTGCTGTTCTGCCATTGTGAATAGTCCTTATATTGGAGTTTTGGCAGGGGAAGTTCTTTTCCCGCATATAAAGCGGAAAATTCTTGTTCCAGTATCTTTTGCGATGTACCATCGGATATGATATGATGCATTTCAATCACCAATAGGTAATCAGTTTGCCTGGTTTTGATCAATCCCACACGCATCAAAGGTGCTTTCGATAAATCAAACGGTCTAATAAAATCCTTAATAATCCCCTCTTGAGAGGGGTGCCCGAAGGGCGGGGTGTGTTGTTCAATCTCAAATTCCACTTCATCATGAACCTTCTGAACCGGTTCATCATCGATCATATGGAAACCGGTGCGCAGGCTTTCATGTCTATTAATCAACTTTCTAAAGGTTTCTTCCAGGCGTCTTTCATCTATTTCTTTTACAAAAGGGAATATATGCAGCATGTTGTACCGGGTACTTTGCAATTCCATCTGCTGGATGATGTAAAGCCGCTTTTGCGCAGCAGAAAGGGGATAATACTCTTTTTCCTCTGTTTTTTCGATGGCTGAAAAGCTGCTTGTCGATGCATTTCGAATATATTCAGAAAGTTTCCTGGCGACCGGATTTTGAAACATTTCTGCCAGCGGTACGTTTACATCAAATTCCCTATGAATCGTTGATATCATGACGGTGGCTTTTAACGAATGACCTCCCAGTTCAAAGAAATTATCATCGATGCCTATTGGAGTATTTATGCCCAATACCTCCGACCATATTTCGATTAACTTCTCTTCTATTTTATCCCTGGGGGCGGCGTACTCCCCTTCCAGGGAACCGGCACCAGGTTCCGGCAAAGACCGGCGGTTTACTTTGCCGCCGGGGGTTAAAGGAAACGCCTCCATCATGACAATGTGCATGGGTATCATATAGGAGGGAAGCGTTTCCGAAAGAAAATTTCTCAGTGATTCGGCTGGTAGGGGTTTTCCTTCCGAGACAACATAGGCACACAGGTATTTTTCTCTTTCTGCATCCTCCCTGGCAATTACAACCGTCTCCCTGACTTTTTGATGCTTTAATAAATGATTTTCGATTTCTTCCAGTTCGATGCGAAAACCCCTGATTTTAACCTGCAGGTCTTTGCGGCCGACAAATTGAATCTCGCCATCTGAGCGCCATTTCGCCAGGTCTCCTGTTTTGTAAAGGTAGCTCATAGCTGATAGCTCATAGCTCATAGGGAGATCTCCAGAGCCGCTTGTTTTCTTCTCCCTCCTATCAGCTATGAGCCATGAGCTATGAGCTAACATAAATTTTTCCGCTGTCAATTCCGGGCGGTTCAAATACCCTCTTGCCACACCGGCACCGGAGACCCATAATTCCCCTACCACGCCAACAGGTAAAAGATGACGGTTTTGATCCAGGATGTAGGCCTTCATGTTGGATATAGGACGCCCCAGGGTTACTTCGGCATCGAGACGGCATGCCTGGGTCAATGCGTCTACTGTCGCTTCCGTGGGGCCATACTGGTTGTAAAGGCGGTATCCCTGCCGGAGAATATCATTTTTGAGTTCCTCTTCCAGGACCTGACCACCGGATAAAACCACCTGCAAACAGCGGGGCTTTTCCCAACCCCTGAATAATTGTTTTAATAGGCCGGGAACAAAATTGATAATATTGATTTGATTTTCCATTATGTACTGACGCAGCGCATCGATATCCAACACTATATCCTTATGCACCAGGTAAACCGCGGCACCGTGCAGGAGCGGACTGAAAACCTGGTTCACACTGGCATCAAAGGTATAATCGGATAACTGGAGTATGTTCACTCCGCTTTGCAGCCGGTACTGTTTCCCAAACCAGCACACCAGGTTGACGACATTCCGATGCTGCACCAGCACGCCCTTGGGAGTACCCGTGGTACCGGAAGTGTAGATGATGTAGCATAGGTGAGTAGGTTGAGTAAGGTGAGTAAGGTGAGTGGGTTCTGCATCTTCGTCCTCTACAATTAATGAAGATAAATCGATCACTTCAGTTCCCCCACTTACCTTACTCAACTCACTCACCTCCCTCAACAAAACCTTCGCTCCACTGTCCTTTAACATGTAGTCGACACGTTCCTTTGGGTAATCCGGGGAAATGGGCAAGTATGCCCCACCGGCCTTTAATATGCCTATTAAACCGATAATCATTTCCAGGGAACGCTCTATCATGATGCCCACAACGGTGTCCGGACCGACACCTTTCTCTCTCAATAGATATGCCAATTGATCGGATTTATCATTTAGTTGATGGTAGGTGATATGTACCTGTAATTTTCTTTCTTCGTGTAATTCGTGGGTTCCACCTATAATCGCAATATGGCCGGGGGTTCTTTTCGCCTGTTCTTCAAATAATTTATGAATGTTTTTATCCTCGGGGTAATCGACATCAGTGGCGTTAAAGGTATATAAAATTCGCTTCTTTTCTTCGTCTCCTAATATATCTACCTGGTTTAACTTCTTAGCCGGTTGTGCCAGGAGAGCGGATACTATTCGTTTAAAGTCTCGGCTAAACCGCTGGATGGTTTCGGGTTTAAACAGCCTGGCAGCGTACTGGATGGAGCAGAAGAGGGTCACCCCGGTATCGATGACACCCAGGGTTAGATCGAACTTGGATACGGGATTCTCGGGTTCATAAAGGGTTTGATCCGCACTCCCTGTTTTCGGGCCTATTGCTCCCGGGACATCGATGGTCTGCATGGAAAACATGACGTCGAACAATGGATTGCGGCCGGCATCCCTTTTGACATTTGCTTTTTCCACCAGGTCTTCAAATTGATAATCCTGGTTTTCAAAGGCTTGCAATGTATTGGTTTTAACTTCTTTTAGAAATTCTTCAAAGGATTTTTCGCCTGAGGGCTGGTTTCGAATCACCAGCGTATTGACAAACATACCGATAATTTTTTCCAGGTCCGCATGCCTACGTCCTGCAATAGGCGTTCCCATAATAATATCTTCCTGTCCGCTGAGTTTGGACATTAAAAGAGCAGCAAAAGCCAGCAAAACCATATAAAGGGTGATTCCTTTTTCCTGTGCCAACCGCTTCAAGTCCGATGTTTCTTCATTCCCGATGTCAAAACCAAGGGTCCCGCCGTCAAAACTCTGTACCGCAGGCCTGGGGTAATCCTGCGGCAAATTCAAAACCGGTATTTCACCCGCCAATACCTGTAACCAATAAGATTTCTGTTTCATTACGCTTTCTCTTATTTTTCGGCTGTTCTGCCATTGGGCAAAATCTTTGTACTGGATATACAGGTCTGGTAGAAGGTGACCGCTGTAGAGAGAGTTGAAATCCCGGGTCAATATTTCCATGGACAACCCATCGGAAATAATATGATGCATGTCCACCATGAGAAGATGTCCACCCTCGCCTCTTTCTAATAATCCTATCCGCAGTAACGGTGCCTGAGATAAATCAAAGGGTCGGACAAAGGGCGGGGTATGTTGCTCGATCACGAATTCTACCTCATCATGGACCCGCTGCACCGGCTCTTGGTCTACCATGATAAACGATGTCCTTAGACTCTCATGCCGGGCAATCAACTGCCGGAAAACCTGTTCCAATTTTTCCTTATCAATAACTGCCGCGGCAGCCAATGGAATCACCTGGGGCATATTATATGCGGTATTCTCTACCTCCATCCGGTGCAGTATATACAACCGCTTCTGGGCTGAAGATAAGGAATAGTATTCTCTTTTCTCAACCGGTTCGATAGAGATAAATTGTTCTTTGACGGTGTTGTTTATACAGCGGGCCAATTCCCTGACGGTCGGAGTTCTGAAGACTTCTGTCAGGGGCAAATGAACATTAAATGCTTTTTGTACTTTCGATACCAGGATAGTTGCTTTTAAGGAATGACCGCCCAGTTCAAAAAAATCATCATTCATCCCCACAGGCGCATGCAAGGGGTCTCTGCCTAATACTTCCGCCCATATGCCGGCCAATTGTTTTTCCATTTCATTGGCGGGCGGAACATATTTACCACTCTCACGGCCTTGCGCTTCAGGCATGGGTAATGCCCTGCGGTCCAATTTACCGTTGGGTGTTAAGGGTATTTTTTCTATGGGAATGAAATGAGAGGGGACCATATAATCCGGCAGTATTTGGGACAGGAATGCGTTCAATTCTCTTGATATTTCAGGGTCTTCACTAAATAATTCTTCGTTTTCTTTATTAAGAATAACATAGGCACAGAGGAACTTATCCTGCTGCTGCTCTCCAAAAGCCAACACCACGGTTTCTTTAATTCCCGGATGGCTGGCCAGCTGCGTCTCAATCTCTCCCAGCTCGATCCTGAACCCCCTGATTTTGACCTGAAAATCAACCCGCCCCAGGAATTCAATATTACCATCCGCTAACCACCGCACCAGGTCACCGGTTTTGTAGAGGCAGCTCATAGCTGATAGCTCATAGCTCATAGGGGGGTCTCCAGGACTACTTGCTTTCTTCTTCCTCCTATCAGCTATGAGCCATGAGCTATGAGCTAACATAAACTTCTCCGCTGTTAATTCCGGGCGGTTTAAGTATCCATTTGCTACACCATCCCCGCCAATGTACATCTCACCCGTTACATTCACCGGGCACAAATTCAAACTGCTGTCCAGCACCAGGAGATTTAAATTCGCCACCGGTCCACCGATAGGCACACTGGAAAGATATTGGAATTTATTATCATCCTCCTGGAGAATTTCTAATGTGTTGGTAATAATAGTGGCTTCAGTGGGACCATACATATTAAACACCCGGCAATCCGGGTTTACTGATTTAAAACTCTGCTGAACCAGGTCTTGCGTTAATTTTTCCGCCCCCAGGAATAAATACGTTAACGTTTCCAGCCGCCGCCCAACATCGACAAAATACCGGTAATGGCTGGGGGTCGCATGCAAAACCGTTATCCCCTGTTTATTTATAAAGTCGANNATAAAGTCGATACACATCTCCGGGTTCAAATGCGGTTCTCCAGGGACCACAACCAATCCAGCCCCTGTGGTGAGGGTAATAAATATCTCCCACACCGACCAGTCAAAATAATAAGAAACATTTTGAATGGTACGATCCTTCGGCCCCAGTCCCAGATGGTCATACCCCCAATGCAGCAAAGGTGATAGATTGGCATGGGTAATGGGTACACCTTTGGGTTTCCCGGTAGAACCGGAGGTAAAGATGACATATGCCCAATCTCCGGGAACCGGTTTTCTTTCCGGGTCTGCCTCCGGTATATTTGAATAACGATGATATTCATCGATATATAAATAATCCTTAAAAGGATTATTGTCTTCATCGATGAGATGAGTTAATGTCAAAACCAGTTTTACATTGCATTCCTCCGCCATATAGGTAGTCCTTGGTGCCGGTGCAGAGGGATCCAGGGGTACATAACCGCCACCTGCTTTTAGAATTCCCAATATTCCGATAATCATCCCGGGAGACCTGTCTGCAAGGATTCCCACCAATTCACCCGGTTTGATTCCTTTTTCAACCAGGCAATGTGCCAGTTGATTGGATTTTCGGTTTAATTCCCTGTAAGTTAATTGCACCGTTTCCTCAATTTTTTCTTCTTTGCCAACTACAGCAATGCCGTCAGGCGTTATAGATACTTGCTCTGCAAATAATTCATGGAGGGTCTTATCGTCCGGGTATTGTCCAACAGCGGCATTAAAATCCTCTAATACCTGTTTCTTTTCTTCCCCGGATATGATCTCGATTCCCGCTATTTCTATGCCGGGATTCTCTATGACCGCGGCAGCGACCTTTTTGAAATATCCAATAAACCTCTCAATTGTCTCTTTTCGAAATAGTTTACTGCAGTATTGAAACAGGAAATATAATTGTTCTGCCTGTTCACTGGCTTCCAGGACCAGGTCGAACTGGGAGGTGGTTTTTTCCAGTGGTAAGGGAGCGACGTTCAAATTCATCCCGCTGTCCCGGTTATTTTTATATCCCGGTACCGGCATTTCCGGGGCTGGTTGAGCGATGTTTTGCAGGACAAATACCACGTCATACAATGGATTTCGACTGGTATCCCTGGGAACCTCCAGTTTTTCCACCAGGTCTTCAAACTGGGAGTCCTGGTTTTCAAAAGCCTTTAAGGTTTTTTCTTTCACCTCGCTAAGGAACTGGCGGAAGGTTTTTTGCGGTGATGGATAATTACGCATGACAAGGGTATTGACAAACATACCGACGATTTGTTCCAGGTCGGTATGCGGCCGGCCGGCGATGGGGGTCCCCACCTGGATATCTTCTTGTGCGCTGATTTTTGATAAGAAAATATCATAAGCCGCCAGCAGCACCATGAAGAGTGTCGCCCCTTGCACCCGGGCAATTTCATTTAATCCCTTTGTCTCTTCAACGGTTAACCCGGAATGGACGGCACCTCCTGCAAAACTCTGGACCAGCGGCCTGGGATAATCAATAGGAAGTGCCAGTACAGGTATATCCCCACCCAGTTCCTTTAACCAATACGCTTCCTGTTTTTCGATGAATTCCCGCTGCTGCGGGGAATTCTGCCACTGCGAATAGTCCTTATATTGAAGACGAAGCAACGGCAGTGTTTTATTTTTATTTCCATACAACGCCGCGAATTCACCCAAAAGAACTTGCTGCGAAACACCATCAAAAATAATATGATGCATATCCACCATAAGTATATATTTATCTCCAGGAATCCCCTCTTGAGAGGGGTGGCCGAAGGCCGGGGTGTGTATCAACCCCACACGCAGCAGAGGCGCCCGGGATAAATCAAATGGCCGAATGAAGTTTTTTATCAAATTCTCCTCTTCGCGTTCCTTCGCGTTCTTGGCGGCTAAATCATAATATTCTATTTCAAATTCTACTTCTTCATGCATCCTCTGTACCGGTTCGCCCTCCAGCATCTCAAAGGATGTCCTGAAACTTTCATGCCTTTCGACCAATAACTTAAATATCTGTTCCAGGCGTTCTCTATCAAGCTCCCCTGCCAATAAGGTCACCATGGAGAGGTTATAACTGGTGCCCAGGGTCTCCATTCGATCCAGCACAAATAATCGTTTCTGGGCTGATGATAATGCATAATATTCCCTTTTTTCCACGGAGGGAATGGAGACATAACTGCTCTCTTCGCTTCCAGTTATGAACTGTGCCAGGGTTTCGACAGTGGGACGGGTGAAAAACTCATTTAACTGTACCCTTGCGCTTAATTCTTTATGAATTTTTGAGACCATGGAAATGGCTTTTAAGGAATCGCCGCCCAATTCAAAGAAATCATCGCGGATACCTATTTTTTCAAACCCGAACTGGTGTTTCCAGATATTGGCGATGGTTTGTTCTATTGGTGTGCGTGGGGGGGTGTATTGGGTAGAAAGGTCAGGTCTTGCCCGGGATTGGTATTGGTACAATGATTCCCCTGGTACCCCGGGAGAATCGTTTCTGCGCAGCGACCTGAGCTTCACCCACTGGTCTATGCGGGTTTGAAGATTACCGGCCGATACCACCACTTGACTAACCGGAGAATGGACTAGCGTTAAAATACGTTTAAAGGTTTCGACTCCTTCATCAGGGGAGATCATCATATCTACCGCTGATGCCCCCAGTGATGACGGAGAATAACTGTCAACTTCCCGGGCAAAACCCCAATCAGCCCAGTCCACACTGATCCAGCGTACTGGACCGCTGCGGTTGGCAAAATGGGCAAAGGTATCCATGAAAGCATTGGCTGCTGAATAAGCAAAAAAACCCAATCCCCCTAATATGGGTGATAAAGAAGCAGTCAATAAACAAAAATCCAATTCCTTATTTTTAAATAATTCGGCCAATATCAATGTTCCCTTTATTTTGGGACGGAATTGTTGATTCAATTCTTCCTCCCCTACTTCATCAACAGGGCAGAGAGTGGATTTAGCATTGGTGACGCCTGCGGCATGGATAACACCGTTAATGGGGCCGAAGGTTTTTTCCGCTTCCCGGATGACTTCTTTCATGGCTTCTTTATCGCCTGCATCAGCGGCAAGAACCAGGACTTCGCCTCCTGCGGCTTCTAACTGGCGAATTTTTGCGATTTTACGACTAATACGATCAAGCGTATCAAGGGGATGCTCAGTCAGCCAGCGCTCCCATTCCTCCCTGGCGGGTAAAGGAGTTGCACCGGTAAGAATCAACCGCGCCCGGAACCGTTTAACTAAATATTCAGCCAATGTAAAGCCAATATTTCCAGTCCCACCGGTAACCAGGTAAACTCCTCGATCTCTTAGCTTTAACTGCCCCGGCCCCCGGGCCGGGGCCTCCAACCGAACCGGTTCATAGGCTTTAATCCAGCGATAATGACTGCGATAGGCAATATCCGTATCAGTGGAGTCAAGGTCCAGCAAAAATTCATTGACTAAACAACCTGCCAGTATTTCTTCCTGGGGACTTCCTTCTGCAGGAAGCTCTATGTCCAGGCAGCGGCAAATGATATACGGATATTCCTGGGGAATGACTTTAAGGGGGCCCAGAACCACGGCTTTTTCCGGGATTAATGTTTCATTCCCGGTAACTTCCTGGATGTTGGTGGTCACCACATCGATGCGAATTTCCCCGTCAAAATCTTGCTTCCCGATTGCTTTAGAAAGGTAAAGCAGGCTGTAAAAGCCGGATCCAATCGTTCCTGATCCAGGGTGATTATCATTATCATTGTCTGTAACATTCCAGGAATGAACAACCCGGTTGGGGAATCTCCCCTTTTGGTTCAACACTGTAAACAACCTGTGGTAATCGTCACTGCTGTGGGGGTCGATCACAAACGCATCATCTCCTTTTCTCTTAAATGTATCTCCTTTCTCTACAGTAATGACCGAATGGTCTTGCCTGATGCCCGCGGAACGTACTTGCCCTACCAATTGCTTCACCAATGGACATTCATTAATAAACATGAGAAAACATAAAGATTCCTGCATGCTTTCCTGCGAAGGAACCAAAGTAGAACTGATCCACCGGGGAAAATAAAACCAATCGGCGATATCTTCCTTGCGAATCGGTTGAGGCGGTTGAGACATCCGGGATACCTGGGATAAACCTTGTTGTTGGGAGAGGGTTCCCTCGATCCAATACCGCGGTCTCTCAAAGGGATAGGTGGGCAAAGAAACCCGGCGGCGTTTCTCTCCCGGATAAAAATCCTGCCAATCTATTTCCTGTCCATGAAGCCATAATCGGCCGATTCGAATCAATCCCTCTTCATCCCCGGTGGGTTCAACCTTCAAGGGCACATCACGTTTCTCCGCCGGTAAACATTCATGTGTCTCTCCGCCTCCAGGTGTGGTGAGTGCTTCAATGGCTTCCGCTGCGGTAGAACATACTGTCATCCACCGGTGATTAAAGGATTTTCTCCCTACCTGTAATGTATATGCCGTATCTGCAAAAGTTAAACCAGGATTTACAGGATTAGCAGGATTGAAAAGATTTTCTTTTAAATAATTCGCCAGGTTTTTCCTCATATTATCACGTGCGGTATGGGTTTTAGCGGAAAGAAGAATCAATCGAGGACGCCCTGCTCCCTGCTCCCCGCTCTCTACTCCCTCCTTCCATTCCTCTAACACCACATGGGCATTGGTACCGCCGATGCCAAAGGAGCTGACACCGGCACGCAGCGGATAAGGTCCGGGGTTCCATTCAGTCAATTCCGTATTTATATAAAACGGACTGTTTACCAGGTCTACTTGAAGATTGGGGACTTCAAAATGCAGGGAAGGAGGAATTTGTTTATGCTTTAATGCCATTACCGTTTTTATTAAGCTTATTGCACCGGCTGCGGCGTCTGTGTGTCCGACATTGGTTTTCACTGAACCGACAGCGCAAAAGCCTCTTTTCCTGGTATTAAAGGCCTGTTTTAATGCTTCCAATTCAATGGGATCACCCAGCACTGTCCCGGTTCCATGGGTTTCAATATAAGTAATGCTTTCGGGTGGTATCCCGGCTTTGCGAAAGACGCTGGCAATGGCTTCGGCCTGTCCATCGATGCTGGGGGCTGAGAATCCTACCTTGCGAGCGCCATCATTGTTGGCTGCCGATGCTTTAATAACAGCATAAATATGATCCCTGCCTTCAAGGGCCTGTTCCAGGGGTTTCAACAACACTACAGCGGCTCCTTCTCCTCCAACAGTTCCATTGGCACCACTATCAAACGCCCGGCAGTGACCGTCCGGGGATAACACCAATCCCTCCTGGTACAGGTAACCGCTCTTTTTATCAGCCGAAAGGTTTACTCCCCCTGCTAAGGACATCATGCAGTCACCCAGCAAAAGCGCATTACAGGCAGTATGGATGGCTGCCAATGACGTAGAACAGGCAGTCTGCATAAACATGGCCGGCCCTTTTAAGTTTAACCTATAAGAAATGCGGGTAGGAATAAAATGACTATCCGTCAGTTGGTGAGATTCAAAAATATCCATCACATTGTCCTGCTCAAATAAATTCACCTGCAGCTCCCAGACAATATTTTTGGAGGCCCCGGCATACAAACCAATGGGCTTATCATAAGTTTCCGGGTTATACCCGGCATCTTCCAATGCCTCCCACACACATTCATGGAACATCCGCATCTGGGGGTCCATTACTTTGGCTTCCTGTGGAGTATAATTGAAAAACGCTGCATCAAATTGATCTTTTTCCTCCACGATTGCCCGGGCTTTTACATAATCAGGGTTGTCCAGCAATCCAGAAGAAACCCCTGATTCCACTAATTCTCCAGTAGAAAAAAACGAGATAGATTCGATACCGTTGGAGAGGTTTTCCCAGAATTGACGGATATTCTTTGCCCCGGGAAACCTGCCAGCCATGCCGATAATCGCAATATCGGTGTTGACCGGTGTCTCCTTCCCGGGTCGAGATACTTGAGTTTCCTCCACCACCCCTGGAAGTTGAACGCCAGCACCGTTTTTCAACTGCAGCAAATATTTTTTGAGTTCGGTGACGGTTGGGTATTTAAACAGGTGAACCACCGGTATTTTTACTCCCAGTGCATTCGATAATTTATCATTCACCTGGATAATTTTTAATGAATTACCACCTAAATCAAAGAAATTATCACGAACCCCAACCCTGTCCAGGTTTAACACCTCTTTCCAGGTATCGGCAATAAGCGTCTCCATATCGTCCTTTGGTGCCACATAGGTGGAATCCAGGGTAATATTAGAAATATCCAATGCCGGCAGTAATTTGCGGTCTAATTTGCCGGTGGCAGTCATGGGCATGTTTTCCAATTTTATAAAGTACGACGGAATCATATACGGTGCCAGCTTCCCGGATAAAAACGCTTTCAATTCCGATACGGTAAGATTCGAACCGGGTTCACCGGCGGGTAAAGCAGATATCCAATAGGCACATAGGTACTTATTGCCATCCTCTCCCCGGCGGGGCACCACCACTGCTTCTTTGATTTTTTCATGTTTGAGCAACTGGCTTTCAATTTCTCCTGGCTCGATCCTGAATCCCCTGACTTTAACCTGGTGGTCGATCCTGCCCAGGAATTGGATATTTCCATCCGCCAGCCACCGAGCCAAATCACCGGTTTTGTAAAGCCTTCGGCGACCAGGGGCGCTTTTTGAAAAAACTGCCCCTGGACCCCGCAAAAACTTTTCACTTGTTAACTCCGGGTTGTTCAAATATCCTCTTGCCACGCCGTCACCACCGACAACCAACTCCCCGGCAACCCCTATAGGAGCCAAATAACAATACTTATCAACAATATAGACGGTGGAGTTGGCAATGGGTTTCCCAATGGGTATGGGTATATTTCCCGGCCATTCCTGGTCAATCAAAAATGTGGTGGAGAAGGTAGTATTTTCTGTAGGGCCATAACCATCGATAAATTTCAACCGGGGTAACCTGCATTTTACCTCGTTGGCATGAACAGGGGGCATGACATCCCCTCCCACCAGGAGATACCTCAACCCTGCAAATATCCCGGTATCAATGCTGGCTAACTGGTTAAACAGAGCTGTGGAAATACAAATAACTGTAATATCATATTTGCGTATCACTTCTTTAAACGTTCCATGGGATAACATGTCTTCTTTTCTAATGATATAAAGGCCCAACCCATTCAATAACGGCCCCCATATTTCAAGTGTGGATGCATCAAACTCAATCGCTCCTGTCTGCAATATATGATCATTCTCCTGGAACGCGATATAGTTTGTATTTTTAACCAACCTCATCACATTCCGATGCTCTACAACNNAGAGGACATAGCATAGGTGAGTAGGGAGTCCTTCGCTCAGTTCGCTCGGTTTAACCACAGCAATTCCCCCACTCACCTTACTCACCTCAATCACCAAAACCTTCACATTTCCTTCTGCCATCATGTATTTTATCCGGTCTTCCGGGTATTCCGGGTCAATAGGCAAATAGGCACCACCTGCCTTCAATATTCCTATCATGCCAATAATTATTTCCACGAAACGCCCGATCATGATGCCTACAATTGGACTCGTGTCAGGACCAACACCTTTCTGACGCAGCAGGTGACACAACCAATCGGCCCTTTCATTTAATTCCCTGTAAGTCAGGGATAAATCTGCGGCCCCGGTAAATCCGTCTTCCGCCTGCGTACCCACACCATAAGCCGGTCCTGTAACCGCAATACGGTCCGGGACTCTTTCTACCTGCTCCGCGAATAGTCCATGGATGGTTTTATCCCTGGGGTAATCCGTCTTTGTATCATTGAAATCAAATAATACCTGCCTCCTCTCTTCAGCGGTTATGATCTCTATCTCACTTATCGGCTGTTTTCGATCCTCCAATATCGAAGCAATAACCTGGTTAAAATATATTGTCAATCGTTGGACTGTTTCTTTCTTAAACAAAGCCGTACAATACTCAATGGTAAAATGAATTCCTTCACCGGTTTCTACCCCCTGGAACATCAAATCAAACAACGATGCCCTTTGTTCAGTAGGATATGGTTTTAATGTCAACCCGGGTATTTCTATATCAGAGACTTCCATATTTTGTAGGGCAAACATGACATCAAACAACGGATTACGACTGGTATCTCTCTCTTTCACCACGTTATCTACCAGGTCTTCAAACTGGTAATCCTGGTTTTCAAACGCTTCCAGTGTTCTCTGCTTAAGTTCGTTTAAAAATTCAAGAAATGTTTTCTTTCCTTTTGGTTCATTACTCAAGGGAAGTGTATTGACAAACATCCCGATGATCTTTTCCAAATCAGTGTGGCTTCTACCGGCAGTGGGTGTCCCTACCACGATGCATTCCAGTCCGCTTACTTTTGCCAGGAATACATTAAATACAGCCAACAATACCATATAAAGGGAAGCACCCTCCTCCAATGCCAGCGTTTTTAATTGTTGAGCTTCATTTTTTGCCAGGGAAAATCCCAGGGCATTTCCTTCAAAACTAGAGATCCCAGGCCTTGGGTAGTCGGTGGGTAAGTTTAACACCGGGATTTCGTCTGCAAATTGATTCAACCAGTGGGATTGCTGGTGCTTCATTATTTCACTCCTCATCAGGCTTCTCTGCCATTGGGAATAATCTTTGTACTGGATGCGAAGTCCGGGTAACTCTTCTCCCCGAAAAAGGGTCATGAAATCGTCTATTAATAATCCCATGGAGGTTCCGTCCGTGACGATGTGATGCATGTCTACAATGAAGATATGTTCATCCCCGGATGTTTTGATTAACCCGGCACGCAGCAGTGGTGGTTGCGATAGATCGAAGGGCCGAATAAAATCCTGGATCAAACTCTCCTCTTCGCGTTCCTTCGCGGCTAAATCATAGTATTCAATTCCGAAATCAACCTCGTTGTGTACCCTCTGTACCGGTTCACCATTGACCATATGAAATGAGGTCCTTAAACTCTCATGGCGATGAATCAATTTCCTGAAAGTTTCTTCTATCATGTATTTTTCAAGTCCACCTTCCAGGGTGAAGACCGCATAACTATTATAGGCTGTACTTTCCGGGGTCATTGTCTTCAAAAGATACAATCGCTTTTGGGCCGAAGATAACGGGTAATATTCTTTGTCTTCGGCAGCTTCTATGGAAACGTACGTTTCTTTTTCTCCTGCTTCAATATACCGGCTTAACTCCCTGATGCTGGGTTTTATAAAGAACTCTGCCAGCGGGATTTTTACATCCAATACTTTATGAATCCTGGATATTAAAATAGTTGCCTTTAATGAGTGGCCGCCCAATTCAAAAAAACTGTGGTCAATACCTATCATTTCTTTTTCTATTCCCAGTACTTCAGACCATATTTCTACCAATTTTTTTTCTACTTCATTTCGCGGTGCCGTATAGTCTTCTCCGATTTTAAATCCAGGCTCCGGCAGTGCCTTACGGTCCAATTTCCCGTTCAGAGTTAACGGGATTTTTTCTAATTGAATAAAATACGAAGGGACCATATATTCCGGTAAGTATCCTGACAAATATTCTTTCAATTCGGTAATAAATATTTCATTGTCATTTTCAGTAACAAAATAGGCACAGAGGTATTTATCTCCCTTTTCATCCTCTTTTGATATCACGACCGCTTCCTCAATGCCTTCATAACCGGGCAGGCGGTTCTCTATCTCTCCCAGTTCAATCCTGAACCCCCTTATTTTAACTTGATGGTCGATGCGCCCCAGGTACTCCAGTTCGCCATCCGGCAGCCAACGCGCCAGGTCACCGGATTTGTAGATTTTTTGCCTCCGGCGGCCAGGGGCGCTTTTTGAAAAAACTGCCCCTGGACCCCGCAAAAACTTTTCATTATTTTCTTCGTGCTCCTTCGTGTCCTTCGTGGCTTCGTGGTTTATAAAATCAATAAACTTCTCTGCCGTTAACTCCGGGCGGTTTAAATATCCCCTGCCAACTCCCTCACCGCTGACGCACAATTCCCCGGCTATTCCAATAGGCTGCAAATTCAGGTGTTTATCTAACACATAGGTACTTAATGTGGGGATGGGCTGACCAATATTGCTAACATCAGACTCAATATCGCGATCCCCTATCTCTTTAAACGTAACATGTACAGTGGTCTCTGTGATCCCATACATATTAATGAGTTTCGTTCCCGGATACTTTGCCTTCCATTCTTTCAACTTTCCCGGGCTTAACGCCTCACCGCCAAATATAACATAACGAAGATTTAAATCCTTGTTGGAATTTTTTGATTCCAGGTTCACTAACGCATAAAAAGCCGAAGGGGTCTGGTTTAGTACAGTTACCTGGTGTTCTTTTAATATTTCCAAGTATCTTCCCGTATCCCTGGCTGCCATTTTAGGAATAATGATTAATTTTCCTCCATACAGCAGCGCACCATACATCTCCCAGACAGAAAAATCAAAACAAAACGAATGGAACAATGTCCATACATCCCGGTCATTAAACTCAAACCGGAATCGATCATTGACCATCAAGCGGACCAAATTCCCGTGTTCGATCATCACCCCTTTGGGTTTGCCGGTTGTGCCTGAGGTATAGATAATATAAGCAAGACTGGTTGCAGGTTGAAAGTTCATTGACAATTGACAATTGGAAAGATTAGAGGATGTCAATAGAATTTCAGCACCACTATCATTTAACATATAATTAATCCGTTCCTCCGGATATTCCGGGTCGATGGGTAAATAGGCAGCACCTGCTTTTAATATACCCAATATGCCGATAATCATTTCCACAGAACGTTCCATCATAATACCTATAATATTGTCCGCAAGGACGCCTTTTTCCCTTAATAAATGCGCCAATTGATTGGATTTTTGGTTTAATTCACTGTAGGTTACAGCATGCTGTGCCCCTACAATCGCAATATGGTCCGGAGTTCTTTTCGCCTGTTCTGCAAATAATTCATGAATTGTTTTGCTTTTCGGGTAATCTGCCGCCGTCTGATTAAAATCAAACAGCACCTGCTGCCTCTCCTCTTCTGTTATTATTTCTATTTCTTTCACTGTGGTATCAGGATTATCCAGGACCTGTTTTACGATTTCTTTTAAATGCAGCCCTACTCTCTGTATAAATTCCTTCTCATATACGCGGGAATTATAATTAAACCTCACAACAAACAGAGCCTGAGGGATGATAATGACATTAAAATCATAATTGGTTTGATTATACTGCTTTATATCTTGTATTCCGAATTGGCCATCAAGTCCCTGTCCCCCGCCCATGCCTGCATCTTTTACTTCTTCCTGGACCGGTAAATTTTCAAAAGCCATGATATGATCGATCAGGCTTCCTTTTAATGCGGTTCTCGACTGGATATCCGCCAGTAACAGGTATTCATAGTTTTTCGACCGGGCTGTTTCTTCCTGGACTTTTGTTAATAATTGGACAACGTTGTCTTCTGCCCGGCTTTTAATTCGTATAGGTACGGTATTGAGAAAGAGTCCCACCATTTTCTCAATGCCTTTGATTTCCGGCGGACGGCCCGATACCACGACACCAAAAACAACATCATTATTATTGGAGTATTTCTGCAGTAATATCCCCCATAACGTTTGAAAAACAGTATTTACCGTTACCTGGTTCTTCCTGGCAATGGTATTTAGAGCCCGGACCTCTTTTTCATCGATGACCATATCATATTCTTCCAATTGATAAAGCTGATCACCGGGCTGCAATTTGGGTAAACCCGCCTGCTGTTCATACCCTGCCAGGTAATTCTTCCAATATTCAAGCCCTTCCTCTTTATCCTGCTGTTCCAACCAATTTATATAGTTTACATAAGGTGTTACCGCCTCCAGTTCCGGCGGTATCCCTGCTTTTAGCGATCGATAAACCCGGATCAGTTCTTTATAGATAATCCCAAGACACCAGCCATCCATCAATATATGATGAAAACTCCAAACAAGTGCATAAGCATCCACTCTTATTTTAAATAGAGACGCCCTCATTAAAATGTCCCGGGTCAAATCAAATCCTTTTTCTTTGTCTTTTTCTGCAAATTCTTCCAGGTAAGTATTCTTTTCTGCTTCACTCAAATGAGAGATATCTTCAAAATATGATTTAAAATTTCGCTGCTTTAAAACAAATTGCAGCGGTTCTTCCAGCTTGTCAGAACGAAAGATAGTCCTTAAAATATCATACCTGGCAAAAATGATGTCAAAACTTTGCTGCAGCAAATCCCTGTCTATATCTCCCTTTATCTTGAAGGTCATTTGCTCAAAATAAGCCCGGGAATGCTCATTTTGTAATGCATGAAACAGCATCCCGCTTTGCATCGGAGATAATGAGTATACTCGTTCTATTCGTTTCTGTTTATTTGAAACCATTGAACACCTCTTGATTTTTCTTTAGTCTAAATCGCTGAATTCCTCTTCGTATTCCTCGAGTTCTTCTTTTTTCAAGCGAGAGTACTCCAGGCGGCCCGGAGTTGAAGAAGGCTCTCCTTCTCCCACTTCCCGGTGGATGGCAACACATTTTGCGGATTCTTTGACGGTGGGATTCAAAAATAGATCGCTAACTTTCAATTCCAATCCGTATTTCCTCATCCTGGCAGTCACCTGGATCGCTTTAATGGAATCTCCACCGATTTCAAAAAAGTTATCATTGATACCTGGCTGGGGAATACCCAACACCTCTTGCCATATTTCCACCATTTTCTCTTCAACTTCATTGGTGGGTGGTTCGTATTCATCATGAGCCCCGCTCGAATCCAGGTTCCGGCAGTGCCTTTCGATCCACTTTACCATTAGCAGTTAAAGGGACTTCATCGATTTTCACAAAATACCGGGGTACCATATAGGCGGGTATTTTCCCGGATAAATAATTTTTTAACTCCGCGATTTCGAAGGTTTCCCCGCCAGGAGAGTCAGTCAAATGGGACAAATGGGGAACCACATAGGCACATAAATATCTATTCCCCGTATTATCCACGCGGTCCGCGACAACAGCTTCTTTGACCTCCGGGCGGCTGGCTAAACAGGATTCGATCTCCCCGGCCTCAATACGGTAACCCCTGATCTTGACCTGGTGGTCCACTCTGCCCATAAACTCGATATTTCCATCCGGCAGCCAACGAGCCAGGTCACCGGTTTTGTAGATTTTTGAGGAACTATAGGTCCTATAGGACTTATTGGACCTATAGGAAACTAAAACAAACTTTTCTGCTGTGAACTCCGGGTTGTTAAGATAGCCGCGGGCCAAACCATCTCCGGCAATACATAATTCTCCAGGCACTCCCACCGGCTGTAAATGATTCCACCTGTCCAGGATATATACCCGGGTATTGGATATGGGCTTGCCAATGGGAATATTTGGCTGATGATTGTCTACAGCATAACTGGTGGTCACTACGGTACTTTCCGTGGGACCATAATTGTTCACCAATCGATAAGACTGTTGGACATATCCCTGTAATTTATCTCCACCGGTAAGCAGTACCTTTAATGAAACAGTGGAAGAATTGGTAAGCATAAATTGCTCACACACCTGGGTGGGCAAGAAACAGA
>WVZO01000174.1:16904-45929 GCA_011772425.1 Candidatus Aminicenantota bacterium | reverse complement strand
CAGAGTAAAGAATTTAATGGTCGTGCCTGTCACAAATCATCCGATGGAGAAATGTTTTTTGGTGGTACCAATGGATTTAATTCTTTTTACCCTGACAGGATAGAACCTAATAGAAATGAACCTCCTATTGTGATCACTAACTTCGAACTCTTAATTGAAGGTCCCAATAAAAAGGGCAAAATCGAAGAAGGGAAGATTGTTTTAAGCCACAAGGAAAACGTCTTTACAATCGAGTTTTCTGCTTTGGATTTTTCCGCTCCAAGCAAAAACATGTATAAACATAAACTGGAAGGAGTGGATAAGGACTGGGTAGAGGGGGATGCCAGAAAACGATCCATCACTTACACCAACGTGTCTCCAGGGGAGCATACATTCCGGGTCATTGGATCAAATAAAGATGGCACCTGGAATAAGGAAGGAGAGACCCTTAAAATAAAAATTACTCCCCCCTTCTGGCAGACCTGGTGGTTTCGAATTGCCCTGGGGTTTCTAATCATTTTCGCCATATTGGCCATTCACCAGATGAGAACCAAGTATTTAAGGGACAAATTGGCCGAACAGCAGCGGGTGCAAAAAATATTAAAACAATCCCGTGATGAAATGGAACGGGCCAGGGACCTGGCAGAAATTCGTCATGCTGAAAATGAAAAATTACTCACCGCTATTTCTGTGATTTTTATCGCTGTGGATTCCGACGGTATGATATTCCAATGGAATAAGCCGGCGGAGAAATTCTTCAAAATTTACCGGGACGATGCCGTCAAAAAACCCTTTGTTGAAGTACTAAAAGGCTGCATCAGCCAGGATAAACTAAACAAAATCATTGAAAAAGGCTTAGAACAAGATAAATCCGCCTCCAAAGAGTTCGAAGTCAGCGTCGATCTGAAAACCAAAGGCAAAAAAGGCATCCGGTTGTTAACATCCAGCATTAGCCCCATTATGGATCGCACCGGTAGAAAATTGGGTTTTCTATTACTGGCCGAGGATATTACCCACCGCAAAGAAGAAGAAATGCTGCGAAACCTGTCCAAAAAACTGGAATCCCTGGGACAAATGGCATCCGGTATTGCCCATGAAATCAAAACACCCCTTCAATATATCGGTCACAACGCCAGGTTTGTCAGCGATTCCTTTCATGATGCGGTCAATTTTTATAAAACGGTAATCGACTCTCTGCCGGAAATCGAAAATTCCGGCAAAAAAGAAATCGCAGCCAAAATAAATCAATTAGTCGAGGAATATGATATGGAGTATATCACTGAAGAAATTCCCATTGCCTCCGAGCAAATGATTGACGGGGTGAACCGGGTGTCCGATATCATTAAGGCCATGACTGAGTTTTCTCATCCGGGACGGGGATTCAAAGAAAAAGCAGATATTAATGGATTGTTGAAATCAACCCTGGTAATGGTGCAGAACCGGATAAAAAAGAGTGCGGATATCCAGCTGGAATTATCCAAAGAACTGCCGCAGATCGCCTGTTTCCCTGCTGAGCTGAACCAGGTGTTTTTGAATCTGCTGGTGAACGCCTTGGATGCCATTGTTGATACCGGGAATTGGGGGTTGATAAAAATTTCAACCACGGTAGAAAGAAAAGAAGTTGTCATCTCCATTTCCGATACCGGCTGCGGGATACCGGAAGAAAACAGCGACGATATATTTAATCCCTTTTTTACTACCAAGGAGGTAGGCAAAGGCACGGGTCAAGGACTTTCATTGGCCCATAATGTAATCATTGAAAAACATAAGGGGAAATTGGATTTTTCCAGTAGAGTGGGTGAGGGGACCACTTTTTTTATCCGTTTACCCATAGAAGGAGAGCATTAAAATGGAAAGAGAAAGAATTCTATTTATCGATGACGAACAATTTGTCCTGGACGGTTTAAAGCGCTTATTGAGAGAATTCCGCCACAAGTGGCAAATGGAGTTTGCCCTAAATGGCAAAGAAGCACTTAAAATGGTACAGGAAAAAGAATTTGATGTGATTATCACCGATATTCGCATGCCGGAAATGACAGGATTGGAATTATTGGAACGATTGCAAGCCGATGAGAAAACCAAGAAAATCCCGGTGGTGATTCTTACTGGACTCGAAGATCGAACCCTAAAACGAAAAGCATTGGACCTGGGAGCGGTGGACCTGTTGAACAAACCAGTGAACAAAGAAGACCTGGTGGCACGCATCAATAATGTTTTGAGAATTAAACATTACCGGGACCTTATCCTGGAAAAAAATCAAGCCCTGGAAAAGCAATTGGTAATATCCCAAAAGATGGACCTGGTAGGGGTAATGGCTGCCGGAGCCGTACATGACCTCAGTAACCTTATATCCATTATTGTCGGGTATTCCAATCTACTAATCGAAGAGAATTTACTGGAAACTATCGAGATGACCAGCATGGAAAAAATCAGGAGAGCCGGTGAAAAAGCCTCTGGCCTGGTGAATCAAATATTGAAATTTTCCAGGTTGGACGAAAGAATATCTACTATCAATGTGGGAGATTTGATCAGTGACATCGTCTCAATCCTGGCTACCACACTGCCGGAAGATATAAACATCGTATGGCAAAAACCCAACGAACCTATTTTTATTAAAAGTAACGCCGTTAAACTGCAGCAGGTGTTATTGAACCTTTGTATCAATGGAATCCAGGCTATGGCTGAGAGCGGCGGAAGTTTAACACTGTCATTGGACCGGGCAGGAGAAAACATGGTTCGCATCGATGTAAC
Source organism: Candidatus Aminicenantota bacterium (assembly GCA_011772425.1). Taxonomy (GTDB): domain Bacteria; phylum Acidobacteriota; class Aminicenantia; order UBA2199; family UBA2199; genus JAKAGC01. The sequence continues at coordinate 43,199 of WVZO01000174.1, read as the reverse complement.
GGATACCGGGGTCGGCATGGATGATGAAACAAAAGAGAAAATTTATAACCCCTTATTTACCACTAAAGAAGAAGACAAAGGAACAGGACTGGGACTCTTTGTGGTGAATTATATCCTGGATGAGTATAATGGAAAAATCGAAGTGCAAAGCCAACAAGGAAAAGGCACCACGTTCAGGGTATTCTTTCCTCTATTCCTGGAGCAACCACTAACGCCAAATCAAACACAGACGGGAAACCGCACTTCTGATAACGATTTTCCAGGCATTTTCATTTCCGGAAGCAATTGAACGTAATTTTTTGTTGATTTATTGAGTTAAAATCCTAATTGTGGTATATTTCAACCCTTATTTATATACGTAAGGTGGTTTACTATAACGGAGAAACCATATGGCAAAGAAAAAGAGGGCATCTGTTGCCAACACGAAAGGGTCTGATTTTGTTGGCAGGCGAGATATTTTGAAAAAGGTATACCAGGACATTGATGACGGTGAAACCGCCATCGTGCTGAAAGGCCCGGAAGGCGTGGGTAAATCCGCCATTCTTGCCCGTATCACGGCCCACCTGAAAAAGAAAAAATTCGACACACTCATCATCCGCGGGGCCACATCTGCTGAGATGATCCTGGTAAAAATCGCCGGCAAAGCCGCAAAAAAAGGATATCAAGAGGCTAAAAATATTTTTGCCTCCCCGGTACAATACAAAGAAAAACTGGAAAAACTGCTGGAAAATTATGTCTACAAAGAAAAAATCCTTTTCATCTTCGAGGATTTCGATCTAAACCAATCTGCGGAAGGAGAGGTTTTAAACATCAGGTTAAACGAATTAATCACGTTTCTCAAAGATTCACTAAAGGAAAAAGACAGCCGGATGATCTTTTGCACTCAATATGACATTCCTAAGTTTACATCCACTGAAATAGAACCGTTCTCCTGGGAAGAATTTCTTGAAATGATCCGGTTGACCACAACGTTGAAGCAGTTGGATAAGAAATCATTAAAGTATTTTTATTTTGAGATGGGCGGGTATCCCCGTGCAGTAGAACTAAGTGATACAATTGCCCATCATGAATTCGGAGATAGGAAGTTTGACTGGCAGAAGCTCCGGGAGCGGGTTCCCAACCTCACAGAACGCATTCTTCATAAAGAAAGTGAAACCGCGGATTTTTCTTACCTGTTGATGGAACCTATATGGGGTTATCTCAATGAGAAACAGCAGCACATACTCAAAACTCTTTCCATTTACAGGGGTGGGGTAAGCAAAGATATGTTGGCAGCCCAGAATCTTGAAATTAAACCCTATGACCGCAAAAAGCTGGTACGGTTGTTTTTGCTCAACGTCACAAGCACAACCGGGATATATGAAGTTCCCCGGTTAGCGGCCCGGACAGCCCGGGGTAAAATGGAAGAAGCGGAGCGAAAACAAAAACATCTTTGCGCAGCGCAATATTTTACGGGTCTTAATCCCACAGCGGGCGAGGCCGCTGGCAAGCGAACATACGAAGAAAATGATCTTGAAGCCCGCTGGCATTACCTGGAAGCCGGTGATGTGGAAACTGCTCTTTCAATGACCTTTGGCATGGATCATTACTTTTGCCCCATTGGTTTTCCCCAGTTTGCTTTTGACCTGCTGAAAGAAATGGAAAGATACAAGTCGGAATTGGCAGAATCCGGCCAAATCCGTCTTCACAATCGGCTGGCGGTGTTGAATTCGCTGTTTGGCCAACTGGATGATGCCCTGAAGCAGTATAATTCATTGCTGAAGCTGAATGAATCCCTGGGGGATGTGGGTGCCGCTGCTGTGAGCCTGACGCAAATAGGGATTCTTTATGAAGCCAAAGGCAAGTACGACGATGCTCTGGAACATTATCAAAAATCTATGGAGGCTTCGGAAAAAATCGGTAATACAGCCGACATTGCCCAACGGCTGCAGCAAATAGGAAAGATTCATAAACTCCGGGGGGATTATGATGAAGCGTTCCACCACTATCAACAGGCACTGGAGATTAACCGCAAGGATAACAACCAGGAGGATACTGCCGCCAACCTGGAACAAATGGGCCGCATCCATGACGAACAGGGAAAGTTTGATGAGGCATTGGACTTTTATAAACAATCCCTGGAAATAAAAGAAACCCTACAGGATCAACAGGGCATCGCTGACCTCCTTCACCAGGTGGGAAATGTAAACTTCTTTAAAGGCAGCCTGGATGAGGCGTTCTCGTTGTATCAACAGTCGTTAACCATAAAAGAAACCATTAATGACCACAAAGGTGCGGGTTACAGCCTGGGGCAAATCGGGTTGATTCTTCAACGCAGAGGCAGCATTGATGAAGCCTTAGAGCACTTTAACCGGTCAATGGAGAATTTTGAGAAAGCGGATGAGCAAAAGGGTATTGCTGCCAGTCACCACCAGATCGGCCGCATTTATGAAGCCAAAGGTGACCGCGAGACAGCACTAACCCATTATGAAAAGGCCGTGGAAACCAGGGAAAAAACCGGTGATATGCTGGGGGCAGCCATCACCTATGGACAGTTGGGCATGCTCTATTATGCAAAAGAGGAGTATGAAACGGCCCTAACCTATTCCACCAAAGCGTTTGCCGTATTTTCACAGTACGGCTCTCCCAATGCCCGGTTGGCTAAGAATAACATGCTCAGGCTCCGTGATAAAGTTCCCAAAGAAATATTTAATGCTGTATTAAAAGAATATAATATCAACCCCGAGTCCAGTCAACCGCCAAAAGAGACAGCCGCGAAGAACGCCAAGGAACACGAAGAAAAGTCGGACAACCCTTAGAGCTTATTGCTCAGCATTTTTGCCGCTTCGACAAACTCCCTGATCTTATCCTCTTTTTTCAGCTTTGCCAGTATGCGGTTGATTTCTTTCAGTAAATCATCGTCGCCTTTTTTAACCGCAATCGCAGATCCCAACTTATCGGGGAACTTTTTGCATTGGATGGTCATGAAATTTTTATCCCGGCGTGCGTAGGAATCAGCCACAGGCTCTTCCAGGATAGCGGCATCCACCAGTCTTTTTTTGAGTATGATGATGAGTTCCTCAATGGTTTCGCGGACCTCAAAATCAGCGCCTTCAATCTGGTCTTTAGCCATCTTTTCCTGGATGGTATCTTTCTGAACCCCGACCTTTTTTCCTCTCAAATCTTCAATGGTTTTTATATTATCCGCATTATCTCTTCGGATGATAATACTTTGAATGGCCTGGTAATAGATATCCGAAAAGCTGGCAATTTTTTTCCGTTCTTCAGTGGGATGTAATCCGGCAATGGCAATATCGATCTGTCCCGAATCAAGGGCTTCAAAAATTTTACTGAAAACAAGGTCTTTGATTTCCAGTTCCACGCCCAGCTCCTGGGCAATGACCCTGGCAATATCGATATCAATACCTACCAGCTCGCCTTCTTTTTCACTGAGCATGTGAAACTCGTAAGGGGGGTAATCGGCACTGGTACCGATAACCAGTTTCCCTGCCTTTTTGATTTTTTCGATCTTGGCTGCGCCTTTTCCGGCTTCCGGCCCCGTAATCGCGGCATAGGTAAAACCTGGAATTGCCAGGGCCAGTATAAATATTACAACTACTGAAAAAATTTGTTTGCCCAAATGATTTTTGTTCATCATTTGATCCTCCGTAAAAATTTGGTCATTAATAGATATAACAAAACCCTTTTTTTTTGTCAACAGAAAATTTAAAATTTAACGGTCAAATTACGGTAAGAACAATGATTATTTATTGAGTCGGAACGAGTTGAACAAAATATCCAGGAGATTTCCCTTTAAAGATACCTTACCGAATTTTCCTTGATAATCTTTAAAGATGAAATGTTGTTTACCATCTTCTATCACTTCAATATAGGAGTCAAGATTTGCCCGGACATGGGAATAGGCATGTTGAGCATCGTTTTCGCCAGGGTACTGAACAATGAGGCGATTATAGGTATGGTTATTGGCATTGTCCTCTGCGGATGTGTATCGGTACTGCGCCGTTACGCCGAAAATTTTGTTTTTCAGCAGGAGAATATCCCCCTCTCCCAGGGTATAAATTGCCTGCAGCGAATAGAGACCGCGGATCAGCATTTCCGAACCTGCCACCCGGTTTTCTTTTGGCAAAAGCGAGAAAACATCCCGGGGTTTTACCCCTGGAAGTTGACCCAGGGTCTGGTTAGCCAACGCCACCATGACCGGCTGCCAGGATGATTTCCCACTGAAATTATTAACCTTTATAAAACAGTTCCCCTTAATGAGCAAGATTTGATAGTGATCACCGGTATTGCGAACCTGTTCTTCCAGCCCTGGTACAGGAGTTTCATTCCCGCATTTCATCAGGTAAATCCCCAGGGCGGCTTCGGGACTCTCCATCCGGTACACTTCAATAGAAATCTCATCGGTGTTTTCTTTTTGGTATTGGTTATGGTATTTCTGGAGCCGCAGTTTCTCAAATCCAAACTCCAGGAATAACTCAGAAGCCCCATTGATGTGACCGTAAAGACCGTTACGGTTAAATTCCCGGGGTTGCCCTTTTTTCTTCCAGCCCTCGGCAAACCCGTCCCCCGGGAATGTTATCTCCAAACCCGGGGCCTGGAAGGCAGGGAGAAAAACAGCCCCTATCCACATCGCCATCAAAACGAAAATAATGAACGTCCCACGTGTTTTCATTTTGCCTACTTCCTACTCCCTACTTCCTACTCAGCCCTTTATGTGCTTGATCTTTGCGGGATTGGTAATGCCCAGCCCCAGTCGTTCAGCGTAGCGCAGATATTCGGTATAACGGGGATGTTGGTTAAAACCTTTTACCTTCATCTGCCGCCGCTTTTCCACGATGAGGTTATGGCACAGCATGTCCAGGGCAAAGGGATCAGTGGCAAAGAACATGGTATTATACAGGTAGGTAAATTGGGTATTGGGCATGGGCCCGCCGTCATATTGGGCGCGCAGTCCGTCGGTAATATTGAGTACCAGTTTATCGCGAATCACCGGGAACGCCAGCACTTCAACGCATACATCGTAAAAGATCGGTTTGTGCAGTCGCCCCGTATTGCAAACGGCGCTGTAACCCAGGTTCTTGGTCGCCATGGAAATCCCGTTCCCCGAGTTTTTAAACACCGGGAGATTAATGATTTTGGTTAATTTTTTGGTCAACAGTTTACCAAAATAAGAATACTTGCCATTGAATACATGCTGGTTCAAGTAGGGCAAATCTTTAGGCCCTTCTACATCTGCCTGGTAATAAACATCCCGGTCAAAATTATCCTGGCTGATATGATTTCCTTTTTTATCCAGCCATCGGCTGTTGTCTTTGGTTTTTCCTGTGGCGGCTTCTTCATCCATAGTCTGGAGGCCTTCGATCCCGATACCGGGGTAGCGTTCCGCTGTAAATCCTGCATCTTTCAGCATATAGTCGAAGCGGTCCCAGATGATGATATTTTTTGCCGGGATGCCGCCCTGCCGCAGCCAATCGATCACCGCGTCCACCACCTCCAGCCGGGTGTTGATAAGACCCGCACCCACCGGGTTCACTTTGAGTCCCACGACATCATTCTTTTTAAAAAACAACCCGAAACTTTCTTTTAAGTTTTTAGAGGTTAACGTGGTAATACCTTTTTCCATCATTTTTTTAATCACAGCCGCATTAACTTTATTCTCTGTCATTGCTCCGGCATCATGGACCTCAATGACGCGGCCAGGAAAAAGCCCCGGAAGCGAATACCTGGTTTTGGGAACGTTGAGTGCGTCATTGATATTGGTTTTGCACCGGGGCGGCGGAACTTGTTTTTTCGCCTCCTCAGCCCACAGGTGAGGGGTTCCCAGTACCAGGCCGCTGCCCAAAACCATACCTGCCCCGCCACCGATCTTAAGAAATTCTCTCCGTCTCATTTTTCCGTCGATTTCGTTATTAATACTGCGATACGTTCCTTTGCTCATTCAAGACCTCCATTTAAGGCAATATTATACCACAATTTTTATTGCCAGTTCACGATTTTTGGGTTATAATTCTGTCATGAATTACTTTTTAAAAGGATTAGCCAGTGGAAATAAGACATACTGGGCTGCAGCAGGGATTTTTAGTGCCTGGGCAGTGGCTATTGTCGATGTTTTTTCCTACGCCTTCAAACCCCCGGGTTTATCCAATGGTCTTGTGTTTAAACTAGTCTTCATATTGACCATACTTGGAGTCGTGGGTTATTTTGCTTATAAGTACACTGCCGACAAAAAGAAAGAGGAAAAAATCAAAACCGTGGAAGCAGAAGCGCCGGTATTCGAAGCGGAGCGCGAAGAAGAACTCCGGCGCATCCTGCAAGAAAACCCGGAATTTGCCACCCTCTGTTATCAATGTATCCATTTCAATGACCATCTCAGGCACTGCGCAAAAACATTGTCCGAAGATATCGCCTATAAACGGGTCAAGGAAGTCAGGATCAACAACCGGAAATATTGCTTATATTTCAGCCCCTCGGCGAGGGGAGCCGCAGAAGGCCCTTCGGGCCATCTTGAAGGCTTCCTTCCCTGACCCACTTAGTTAGACAACCACTTTTGAAATTAACACTTAATTGATAAAAAGATCGTTGTTGCAAACGGAGAGGGAAGCCTTCACCTTATCTTCTGATTTTATGTCTTCTGAACTTCTCTTTTTCTCTGTGCTCTCTGTGTCCTCTGTGGCTATTTGATTTCTTTAAATCAATTTATTTTTTTTCAGATTCTTCTCGATTTCCCGGATGAAGAATTCCGCTGTGGAATTATTTTTACTGAAAAGACCCCAGAGATAATTTTTGCTTTTTTTCAGGTTCATGGTGCCGTAGGAACGGTAATAGGGGTCCTGGAACCGGTATAAATTCTTATTCTCTTCAACGTTTATTCCTTTTTTCTTAATAAAGTCCAGGTAGTTTTGCAGTATTTTTTCAACATCTTTGGCATTTTCGCTTTCGATGATAAACAACTGGAATTTCCTGCCGTCTATTTCATAGTCTGCTGTGAATGCGGAATGCAAAAAGGAGTGCCCCAGGAAATTTTGATTGATATACCGTCCGGAATTGGCCTGTTTTCCTTTATCCGGGAAGCACTTCGCCGCCGTGGGGAAACCCACTGTTCCTTTTAAGGTTTTAGCGATTGCTTCTGCCGCCGTGGTCAGGACCTGTTTGTCATTATCTCCCAGGTCGTAGCCGCTCATTTTGACATAATAGGTGCCTTTCAAGAAATTAAGAATTCCTGTTTCATAGTAGCCCTGGGCACCGATAGGAATAAAGTTGCCTTTTTGAGGTTTTTCCGCGCTGTAGATACCGAATCCGTTCCTGTTGTTATTGTGGCGATACACATCTACGGTAAAGGAATTTTTCTTTTGGTTTTCATAGGTTATTGTTGCCAGTATCTGGAAATCGTAACTCAAAAAGACTTCTGCTGCGCCGTTGATATATTCGAACAGGTTATCGGGAGTATATACGTCTGGTTTTCCTTTTTGGGTCCAGCCCTTAAGGGTGGGGAAGATTGTGGTCATATCTGTTTCGCCTGCATTGAGGAAAAGGGTTCCCCAGGCAAGCAGTATTGTAATAATTATCCATATGGTTAATTTTTTCATTTTGCAGCCTCCTGTTTTTGTATTTAATATTGGACAATTATATTATGTAATCGAATAAATAGCAACCCCCCTGCGGGGGGAGGCGCAGAAGGTCCTGCGGACCATCTGGAAGGCTTCCTTACCAGAACCAACCGACTAATTAACCACTTTTGAAATTAACATGAATTGAAAAGAGGGATGTTGTTTCAAACGTTTGGGGAAGCCTTCGGACTCTCTTCTATTAAAAAGTTTTGCGGGGGGTCCAGGGGGGTGGTTTTTCAAAAGAATCCCCCTGGCCGCCGGAGGCATCGGAGTTTCAGGATGGACATACAAAAAGTTTTTAAGTTTTATTTAGTTTTTATGTCCATCCTGTAGATAAAAATATGGGTTAGTAGATCCGCACGGAGGGCAGTATTTTTTTTAGATTGCCCGTGCGGTAGGAGAGGTCTTGTTGCTCTATTGGTCTTTTCCCAGTGGCTCTTCTCTTCTTACTGCCAACTGGCAAGTGACCTTCTGAGCTACCTACACTTTTCCAGCCATTTGGCAACGGTCTTTGTATTAGGATGTTCCGGTTCAAAAAATTTTTCAAAAATAGTATACGCATTCTCAAAATATCTTTTTGCCTTTTCCTTTTGACCCAGTTCAAGATATGTACCCCCAAGATTACTCAATACAGTAGCAACCTGTGGGTGAAAATCACCATAAATTTTTTTCAAGATTGCCAGCGCATTCTTATAATACTCGTGGGCTTTTTCGTTATCGCCCCATGCTTTCCATGCCGAACCCAGGTTGCTAAAATCATTAGCTACATTCTGATGTTCCTTCCCGTACACCTCCTGATCAATTGATAGTGCCTGCTTGAAATACCCTATAGCACTCTCTTGTTCATTCAGACTAAACCATGCCGAACCCAGATTATTCAATATAGTGGCCACCTTCTGATGCTTCCCACCATAAACATTCTTTAAAATAGTCAGTGCCTGCTTATAATACTCGATTGCTTTTTTAGGATCCTTTAACGCTCTCCATGCCTCCCCCAGATTATTCAATCGAACGGCAACCCTTTCATCTCCCTTACCATACACCCACCGGTCAATTTCCAGCGCCTGCTCAAAATACTCGATGGCTTTACGGTAATCGCCCAGATCATGTATAGTAGATGCAAGTGCATTTAATAATGAAGCATCATTCGGCGTGGATAATTCCTTCTTTTTTTCTTCCAAAATCCACAATCCCACTCGCCTGGATTCCTGGAAATCCAAACGTTCTCGTAAATTTTTTACTAATATTTCACCCTGTTCAGACGCCACCTCTTCTTCCCCACAGCCCAACGCATGATAAATCCACTCTTCCACCAGTATGGGATTAATGGACTCCTGGCCTTTACATATTTTTTTGTAATAGGTAAAAGCTGCCTGATGACAGGATTGTTTGTCTTTAAGTTCTGTCAATAATTCCTCTCGCAAAAGGGGTGTTGCCTGGTAATCCTGGCGGGCCTGGTCGTGCTCGATCAAGCTTAATCCCATGCCTTCCTGTAATAATTTCTGCCATCTTTCCAGCCTGGCCTTTTCCCCTATTTCCTCCACACCTTCTTTCAAAACCGGTTGGCGATAAATACAAAACCAGTGCAAAAAGTGCGCCAGTTCATCCCCACCGCGTTGAAGCAGCTCCCGCATTACATGTTTCCGGATGAATTCTTCCTGTTTACCACCAATGGCCTCCAGCAATTGCGGCACTTCTGCCGTCTTCATCTGTCCCACCAATACATCCAGCCATTCCATTAACCAGGGATTGCCGTGACCTGATGCCACCAGCCGCGGGACAAGGGATTGATCCGCATAATTAAAAATATTATTCAACTCCCGTACTTTTTTACGTTGTTCCGATTCCTGGAAACTGGTCAGCGTAATCCATTCCAACCGCTCCTTTACCAGGTCCTGGCTCTGCTCTGTCAGGGAAAACGAGTAACGACTGGTAATTATCACTTGCGTCATTTTACGGCTGTAAGGCAGGTAGTGGAGCAGTGTTTTCAATAACTCCGCAGCTTCAGACAATAAATCACCCGGCTGGCCTTCTCCCGCTCCTTCCAGGTTCTGCTCAAAATCATCCAAAAGGATCAAATAATTTCTATCTCTAAAACTGGCCGGGCAAAGCTCGGCCAACTTTTCCGACGTCTCTTTCTCAGCAGATAGAATTTGTATGCCTTTTTCATCTTGGGCCTGGATAAAGGCATCCCTCAATGCTGGCTCCAGGGTAATGGCATCAAATTCACCGTGCACAATAACCAGTGTATGGTCGCTGAACCGTTCAATGATCTTACCCGCCAGGCAGCTTTTCCCCAGTCCTCCCGTACCCAGGAGCAGCAAACCCACCTTTTCTTCATAATCCTGTTTCAATACTCGTATACTGTGCTGTAATTGCCGCCGTCGTCCCACAAAGCCTTCAGCCAATACCTGAACTTGACTTTGCCTCAGGAAAACATGAATCATTCGCCTGGGGGATAGCCGCGGCTGCTGGCCTTGTTTCACTATGGCATCCAAAGCCATGCCGCTGCTGAATAACCGCAGCAGGGGCCAAGCAGGGTTGGGCGTTAAGGGAAAATCTTTTATCAATTCAGTCCGCGCCCGGTGCACCGCTTCCAATATAGTTCTACCCTGGCTCAATTTACGATAAAGCATTTTCTCCGCATGCGTGGCCTGTTCATCACTCACCGAACGCCCCCACCCCAGGATCGCCGGTACATTATACCTTTCTACCAACCCCCGGGCAAACGAAACCGCGGCAAACGTATCAGCCGCTTCACCCGTGCGGCATCCGGATAAAAACAACAGCCGCGGCGGATTCTCAATAAGCGCTTCATCCCACAACTTATTAGGAAAAACATCACAACGGAAACCGTTTTCATTTTCCATAATGAAAAACGGCCGCCCCTGTCTATCGATACCGGCATGACCGGACAGGTGTACTACGTCGTACTGCTGATACTCCAATTGTTCCCGGAGTCCTTCCAGGGAACCGGAATCTTCTACTTCCATATCTACGGCCAGTTTTTTCGTTACTTCGAATATGGCTTCTTCTTCTTTTTCAAAATCCAGTTCCGGCTCCACATCCATGGCAGAGCAGGCCATGAACAACAGTTTTAGAGGCCGATCTTCAAGAAGTTCTCTCTCCGCACCCCAATCCGAAACGCAGCGAACCAGGTGCACCCGCTGCGGCAGCAAAAACGTCCCATCCTGCGCCAGCAGTTCAAATGGCCAATCTGCTGTTTGGGAGCAAGGACACAAATTAATTTGAAGCGATTCCCCTTCTCGATCGGCCTCATCCAGTGCCTGCTGCAAATGACGGGTATCACCGTCCAGGAACCGGAAAAGCTTACTGCCAACAGCCAATTGATGCTTCGGCTGTTGCCACAACTGTTCTACTTCTTCCTGGGTAATGTCTTCGGCATTTTGGTTAAAACTATTTTGTAGGTTTATGCCCTTTTTTTGCCAGGTGATTTGGAATAGGTTTTCGTTTTCCCTCTCCGCCGGTTTAATGGTCACNNATAACTTTTTATACCATTAAACCAGCCATTTGTCAATATTTTACCTTTGTTGATAAAAATATCGTTGTTTCAATCGGATAGGGAAGCCTTCGAACTCTCTTTTGACCTATCTCTTCTTTATTTCTTTTGGCCTTGAAGAGCAAGATAATAATCAACGTGACAAAAAAAAGGGTCAGGAAAAAAATGCCACTGTTTTGTCAATGCCACTGACATAATTATAGGCATTAGTGTCAATGATATTGACCTTCCTGCCAGGGCGATGTCAAGATTTTTTTGGCTGTCCCTTTTCCTCTTTTCCTTTTTTTGTTTTTTTAGCCGCGAAGGCACACGAAGGCACACGAAGCAGGCTCACAAACCATTGCCGGTTTGTCCATGACCGGTTGTGGCAATGACAAAAGGAGCTCCGGTCGTCAATAATCCAACCGAAACATTGACAATCGGAGCTCCGATTGTCAATAATTCAACTGAAACAATGACAATCGGAGCTCCGATTGTCATTTTTCCAACTGTTACAACGTCAATCGGAGTTCCGATTGTCACTTTTTCAACCGTTACAATGACAAAAGGAGCTCCGGTCGTCAATAATCCAACTGAATTAATGACAATCGGAGCTCCGATTGTCATTAATTCAACTGTTACAATGTCAATCGGAGTTCCATTTGTCATTGACCTGGTTTTGGAAATCATTAAACAGCGCGGTTTTAGCGCTATTTCACTTGTCAGCAGGTTAACATTGCCTGCGATAACAGATTTTTTTGCCTGGCGACTTTTTCCCCTGCGTTTTGCGATTTCCCACCGTTTCTTTGTTTCCTGCTTTTTGCTGCAAAAGAGAGAAAATCTTGTTGAATATTATCTCATAGAGGAGTATACTCTTAACGTAAAAAATAAGAGGAAAATATGGCTGCAATAAATGAAACATTTGAACTACTTCCACCTGAAGCCAAACAAGAGGTGATTGACTTTGCAGAATTTTTAGCTCAAAAATATCTAAAAAAACAGCCCGGCAATAATCATTCAAAAGAGGAAATTTTAAATTTTGCCGGTACCTGGAAAGATATGAATGAAAGCGATTTTCAAAGCTTAATCAGAGAAATATATGAAAGGCGAAAAAAATCCTTCACCAAAAGGCGGAAGATTTGAAAGAAGTATTAGTTGATACAGATATTCTATCTATGTTCCTTCGCGGCAGTGAAAAGGTAAAATCAAGGATATTGAAATAGTTAACTGGAGTGTGTAACTGACATCATATAAAAAGAGATCAGACCAAAGAAAAACGGGGCCAAACCAAAAAATATTAAATAAAAGCTTTTTGAAATTACATGCTGTTGACAAAAGGGAATAGAAGGGTTATATTATATGCGAGGATGAAAAATGCAACCAGCAACTGTAACTATTGATAAAATTAAATCAAAGCTTGCCGAAGTACCGGAAGATAAATTACCGGAAGTTTACGACTTTGTTGAATTCATCTTGCATAAAACCAAACCAAAGAAAAAGAAAATTGTCAAACTTGAAGGTATCTGGAAAGGATTGGGTTTTGAAAAAATAGACCACCTGGAGTCTGAAATTAGAAAAATTCGAGAAAAGTCACACCAACAGCTCTCAGAGAAAATTCAGAAATGGAATACTTAGCTGATACTGTTGCCCTTGTGCGGCATATGTCTGGGGCCGGAAAAATAGGAAGAAAGGCAAAAGAGATACTTAAATCAGCGGATCGGGGGGATAGCACCATCTATATCTCAATTTTTTCAATGGTTGAAATAATGTACTTAGCCGAAATAGGTAAAATATCCGTTGATTTTGATGAAATAAAAAAACGCATTACTGACTCAGATAATTATCGACTGATCGATCTGAACATTGAAATTGTCGAAACTGGAAAAGAAATAAAAGATTTAGAACTTCACGATAGGTTGATTGTTGCTACTGCGAAGTATTTAAAGGTACCAATATTAACCAGCGACGAAGAAATTCAGAAATCGAATTCCATTAAATCAATTTGGAGGTAATATATCAAATAAAAACGTGAGTATTCAGGAGGTATTTTATTAGAGGTCACATATATTCTTTAAAATCATCAATGGGTTGGTCAAACTCATCTCTCATTACAATAAGTCCTTTTGCACTGCCAAAATTAGACTTCCTCTTTTTTCCTATAGACATCGTTCTTTTTTCTTTTGTTTCGGATTTCGAGTTTCTATAAATCGCTTGTTTCCAGCCTTCGGGAACATATCCTTCCAGGACCGGGAGTTGTTTAAGCGGAGGTTTCGGTTGTATAATAACTTCTTCACCATCTGGTAATTGCACGGTTAGTACCAGTTGATTGGTTAATACAGTCTGAAAGATTTCTTTCAGCTTCTTTTTTTCAAGTTCTTTTAATTTTAATGTTTTAGAAGTCATGCTGTTTATTTTACTATTTATTTCCTTTTTTTGTCAATTTTTTCTTTTTAATATTTTTAGTTTTGGTTCCAGTCGCTCATGGATTCTTCGTTTCCCCACTTCTCCGTTTCTCCGTTTCTTCTCTTCTTATTGCCAACTGCCAACTGCCAATTGCCAATTTCCAACTGCCAACTGCCTACTGCCAACTGATCCTCAACTTATACTTCTCCGCCAGTTTCTCGTAACGCAAACGGACTTCTTCCTCCGGCATTTCAAGTTTTGCCGCCGCTTTTTTAACTCTATCATCGCCAATTGGCTCTTGAGGGTCGAGCCAGGGGCCAATACCATCAATGACTCTTGAAAGGAGTTTTCGGTCTGTTTCATCTTCTTGAATCTTTGCAAGCGCTCCCAATGCGGTTTTCCTCACCATTTCCCTTTCGTCATCCAATCTCGCAATTATTACCTCAACGGCTTGATTTGATTTTGTTTTCCCTAATATGTCAATCGACCAGCGGACTGCTTCACTATCGGATGAGGTATTGGATATAAAAGAGATAAGATAGGCTGCTTCTTTTTGAGTAGGCTGCCAGATTTTTCTTTCAGCAAGCCAATAGAATGCCCACGCTCCGGCATGGGCTGATGGACCATTTTTATTCAGCATTTCCAGCAATCTCTCAACCATACCGGGAATAAGAAATGCCTTTTCCTCATAGGCTATCGCCATGATAGTAATTGCGGCATTGATGGTTTCAAGATCATCATTTGAGCTTAGCAGCTTAACCTGATTTACAAGATACTGGTGGAATTTTTTTTCTTTTTGAGGTGCTGAAAATCTGGCTATATCAGCAACAAGGCCACCGGGGTTTGCTCTTAAAATGGCTTTTCTTTTACAAAACTCTTTCGAAAGATATGTTCGAAGCATCTTCTTCCATTCCGTACCCACCAGTTCTTTCACTGCATTATCAATCATTGTTCGCTGGAATCCCCCTCCATCTCCCTTGGTTACTTGCCGGGCAAATGCTTCCAGTATCTGGTTGGCAATATCATCACTAACATTAGGCTCGTCTGCCAGGCATAACGTGGCAAGCACTGCACGGGGACGGGCTGCTGCATCATGGTCTTCACCTTGCATTGGAGTTAGAATGGCAAGTAAAACATCATCCACATCGTCATCGCCGCAGCAGGCGGCACACAATCGCAGTACTTCGCGCCAGTTTTCCTTCACCACTTGTTCTGCTCCAGAGTCCTCTATTTGGCCTGCCAGGGGGGCGATATGCCCTGCCAGGGTTTTTGATTTGTCCCTGCCGGGGAACCTGCCGTCCACCAGGGCCAGGGCAGCCAGGTACTCCTGGAAAGTTAAATGTCTAAATTCGAATACTGGTACCGTCCGTCCTTTGTGACGTACCTTACCGGCTTCGCTAAGAATACCGGTTCGCCGCTCCAACATACGCAGGAATTCAGTGGGTTCATGATTTTTAACTGCCCGAACATTTGGATATTCCTCTCTCATTTTTTCCATGAGTTCGATGATTTCATCTTCCCGCAGCCGCTGAACTCCGCGCTTGATCATCTCATAAGCCACGTACTCCAGTTGGGGGACAGCTTCCCGGTAATCGATGGGTTCATCCACTTCTGAGCGCCAATTGAGCAGCACCAGGGTGGCTTCCCAATACAAATCCGCCCGCCGGCTGGGCAGCTTTCCTACTTTCCGTTTCACCAACGCCAGGGTGGTCAACAGCATGGGGTTGCCGGTGAGCCGTTCAATACGATCCGCACTATGTAAAGCCTCGATTAGTTCCTTAGTTGCTGGTTCACGCCGCTCCGGTAATTCTGTGATATCGCACCACCGCCTGGCAAATTCGTCTTTGTCTTTTTTTGAAAACTCAGACACGGAGGCATGCTCAAACCCGCGGCCAATGCGGTAGCGCATTTCCCGGTAACCCACGATGCGGGATGTTACAATAATCGGTGCTTTGGGAAAGGCAATGTGAAGCCGCTCGATTTGCTGAGAAAAGCGGGCGCGTAGGCCGGTATTGCTAAGTTCATCCAGCCGTTCAAATGCGGCATTTAATGCCAGGGTCAACCGCCAATTGGCCTTGAAGAGCAAGATAAAAATCAACGGGAATAACTTGAATGTCCTCACTAAGAATTAAATCATTTTTAGACAGCACCATTTTTTTGCGCCTGGTTTCTATTTTTCTTACCTTACTCACCCTACTCACCTTAATTTTAAAAAACTATACCACAATGGTTGATTTTTTTTCCAAATTAAATAAATTATATATTAGGTAAAGGATATAGGAAAATGAAAATGTGTGTTGAAATTAAGGAGGACCAATGATTAAACGAATCTATATGTTGGGTATTGCGTTTACAGTTATGCTTGGTTTTATCGTAATTGTAAATGCCGTGAATTTGACACCGTCAGTCAAGGACGATCCATTGGTACGAATGCCCGGGACACAGCCGGATCAAGGGGTAAAGCTTGAGGCTCCGACGCGATGTCTAAACTGCCATGGTGGGTACAACCAGGCTGTGGAGCCGGGGTACAACTGGAAAGGATCAATGATGGCACAAGCTTCCAGGGACCCGATGTTTTGGGCCTGTATGACAGTAGCGGGCCAGGATTCCCATTGGGCGATCGGTACGCCCAACGCAGTTGACATTTGTGAACGATGTCATTTTCCCGAAGGCTGGTTGGGTGGACGATCAGACCCGCCCAATGCTTCGGCAATGACCGGCAGCGATTTTGACGGCCTTCACTGCGACTTCTGTCATACCATGTACGACCCCTTCTACGAGACCACGTTCAACGGGACCCGGGAAGGCAATGATTGGACAGGTTATTGGGACGAAGCCACTATCCTTTCGCAGGATGAGGCCACTGCCACCTATACGGAAGATTCAACACTGGCGACAGGTATTTCGCTGTTCGACGGCTGGCCTTTTTACCTGGATAACCAGCCTAAATACGCTTCAACCTATTTTGAAAGCGGTTCGGGTCAGTATTTTGTCAGCACCGGTTCTCAGAAACGTGCCGGTTTTGCCGATGCAGCGGCCCGGCATCAGATGTTCTACAGCCGCTACCATAAGTCCAAATATTTTTGCAGCACCTGCCACGATGTCTCCAACCCGGCACTGGCCAATCTCGGTTTATCCGGCCTGCCTGCCCAGGTAGACCCGGTAACCGGTCAACCCAGTACTGACCTGATCACTGAACAGTACTCAGCGGCGAATTATTTTCATGTGGAACGAACCTTTTCCGAATTCATGCTCTCTGCTTACGGCCAGATGGGCGGAGCTCCTACTAACCCGGAATTCCAGGCCCAGGGCGCACCGGATATTCTCAATGCCGCGAAGTGCCAGGACTGCCACATGAGAGATGTCACCGGTGCGGCTTGCAACAAGAGTGGTGTCCCCCTTCGGCCTGACGGCAGCACCGAGCATCCCAATTCCGGGCAGCCGCTGCATGACCTGACCGGTGGGAACCTATGGATTTCCCATATACTGGCCAGCCTTGATCCCAATGGACCTGTGTATGACCCGGTTAATGTTCAAATCCTGGATAAAGGCCCGGCCATATTGACCCTTGATTTGAATGCCGGTGAGCCCCCCAAAGTTAACGGCGCAGCTTTAAAAGCCGGCTCCGACCGGGCAAAACAGCAGCTTCTCCTGGCCGGTACCTTCAAAAACCTCAGCGGTGTCCCCTATACAGTAGACTATAACCCCACTACCGGTTCCATCTCTTTCAGGGTACAAAATAATACCGGGCATAAGCTGATATCCGGGTTCCCGGAAGGCCGGAGAATGTTTGTCAACATCAAAGGCTATGACAGCGGCGGGGGATTGATTTACGAGGTCAACCCCTATGACTACTCTGTGGGAACATTGAAAGGTCTGCCCAATTCCGGCAGTTCACCAGCATTAGGTCCCAACGAGGCATATGTGGATGAATTGGTTTACGAGGTACATCCCAGCAGCACCTTGACCGAAGAGGACGAAACCTTTCACTTTGTCCTGGCCACCGGCAGGTACAAAGACAACCGGATTCCACCTAAAGGGTTTGATATTGCCAATGCTGCTGCCAGGTTATCCGAGCCGGTGTGGCATGGGACCAGTGACAATAACTATTTTACCGCCGCCGAATATGCCGGTGGGTATGATGAGGTAAACCTGACCATTGCTGCTAATGCAAATTACGTTAAAGTAACTCTATACTACCAGGGGACTTCCCGTGAGTATATCGAGTTTTTAAGGGATGAAATTAATGGAACTGCTAACACACTGCCCTGGGACCCTGCCAATGACCCTGATCCTTACATCGTCCAGACAGACCCCTTCTTTGGCCAGTTAAAGGAATGGGGAAATACCATTTGGGACCTTTGGTGGCACAATCACGGTCTTGACGGAGTGGGTACGGCGCTGGACGGTATTGTTCCCTTTGCTATGACCGAAGCGGAATGGGGAACGCCGCCTCAGCCGCCCTGTGAAACACCCGGGACACCGCAAAACCTGTCAGCCGCCGGTGCCAAACGAAGCATTGTTCTTTCGTGGACAGCAGGAACGCCCGCGCCTATTAGTGGTTACAATATCTATTATGACCAGGCGGGAAAGCTGCAACTTATCACCCGTGTTAATGCAGCCACTACCACCTATACGGATACAGGACTCACGGTGGGGGCGGAATACTGTTATGTAGTTGCGGCGTTTAATGATTGTGACAATGATGGTACTGCCGACACCCAGAGCACTCCATCCAATGCTGCCTGTGCCGTTCCCACCAGGAAGTAAGTAATCGTTAGAATTAAACATAGAGGGGCGATCCGCCGGATCGCCCCTTACCTCTTCATCCAATATTCCATAATTCCATTTGTGAGCGAAGCGAACTAAGTTCTAATGGAAGCTTTCCAACAACCTTGTCCGAAGAGCGCCTTAAAAAAACAAATTATACAGTTGAATAAACGAAATAATTAGATATAATTATATGATGAGAAAGAAAAAGAGAATAGAGATTTTAAATAGAGGGAATGAAGCCTTAATCAGAGAATTGGGTATTGAGGGTATGATTGAATATATTCAAAGTTTTGGGTTAGGGTATGGAGATTATGCTAAGGATAGGAAAAGATGGCTAAAGGATAAGAAGGTGGAAGATTTGGTAAAAGATATTGAAATGTTCAAAGAAAGGCAAAAATGATCCGTCCGAGAGGCCCCTGGAATGGACTGACGATTTTAAAAAAAGGAGGTAAAAGATGATTTGTGCTGCATGCCAGGGAAAAATGATTAGAAAAAACGGTGATATCGATTTAAGAATAAACGGAGAATTATATATTGTTCACAATGTTCCCATTGAAGAGTGTTGTAATTGTGGTGAAAAAGTCCTTGACCCAGAGACAAGTGAAGTTATTTATGAACGGGTTCATCTGAAGCAATACAAGAAAGAAAAAATAGAAATCCCTATATTAGATCTGGCTGTTAACATGTAACAAAAAGACAGTTGCCCTTCCTATTGTTCTTTGTGTTGACAACAGCCAACGGAACAGTTAAACTGCAGGCTCCAGCAGTTGTTAGCACCAGCTCCAGCCTTAAGCTCCAGCTTTTATCTTTGGCTGGTGCTTGTGGCTTGCGGCTGGAGCTAAACTGCCTGCCAACTAATCCTCAACTTATACTTCTCCGCCAGTTTCTCGTAACGCTGACGGACTTCTTCCTCCGGTTTTTTAAGTCTTTTAGCCGCCATTTTGACTCTATTTTCGTCAATCGGGTCTTGAGGGTCGAGCCAGGGGCCAACACCATCAGTGTCTCTTGAAAGGAGTTTTCGGTCTGTTTTATCTTCTTGAATCTTTGCAATCGCTTGCAATGCGATTTTCCTCACCATTTCGCTTCCCTCATCCAATCTCGCAATCATTACCTCAACGGCTTGATTTGATTTTGCATTCCCTAAAATGGCAATCGAATAGAAGACTGCTTCAATATCGGATGAGGGGCTGGAAATAAAAGAGATAAGATGCTCTGTTTCCTTTTGAGTAGGCACCCAGATTTCATTTTTACCAAGCCAGAACAATGCCCAGGCCCCGGCATTGGCTGATGGGCCATTTTTTTCCAGCATTCCCAGCAATCCCTCAACCATGCCGGGAATTGTACGCATCTCTTCATGAGATGCCTTCCTCATGATAGTAAGTGCGGCATCGATAGCCTCTAAATTATCATCTGCATACAGCCGCTTTACTTCTTTCTCAATCCAGTGGTGAAATTTCTTATCAACCGTTTGAGCAGAAAGCACACCTATCCTACCCAACAGCGAACCGGGAGTCCATCGGATGACAGGTTCTCTTATACAAAATTCTTTCGAAAGGTACTTTCGAAGCATCTTCTCCCATTCCGTACCTACCAACTCCATCGCTGCCTTACCAACCGTTGTTTGCCATGAACCTTCTCCATCTCTCTTGATTACTTGCCGGGCAAAAGCTTCCAGTATCTGGTTGGCAATATCATCACTAACATTGGGCTCGTCCGCCAGGCACAATGCGGCAAGAACCGCACGGGGGCGGGTTGTTTTATCAGGGTCTTCGCCTTGCATTGGTGTTAAAATGGCAAGTAAAACATCACCCACATCGTCATCGCCGCAGCAGGCAGCACACAGCCGCAGGACTTCGCGCCAGTTATCTCTCACCATTGGTTCTCCCTTAGAAATGACAGTTTGCCCGGCCAGGGGGGCAATATGCTCAGCCAAACTTTTTAATTTGTCTCTACCGGGGAACTTGCCGTCTACCAGGGCCAGGGCAGCCAGGTACTCCTGGAAGGTTAAATGTCTAAATTCGAATACTGGCACTGACCGTCCTTTGTGACGCACTTCACCGGCTTCGATAAGGATACCGGTTCGCCGTTCAAGCATGCGCAGGAATTCCGCGGGTTCATGTTTTTTAACTGCCCGAATATTTGGATATTCCTCCCTCATTTTTTCCATGAGTTCGATGATGTCATCTTCCCGCAGCCGCTGTACCCCCCGGTTGATCATTTCATAAGCCACGTACTCCAGTTGTGGGACAGCTTCCCGGTGATCGATGGGTTCATCCACTTCAGAGCGCCAATTGAGCAGCACCAGGACGGCTTCCCAATACAAATCCGCCCGGCGGCTGGGCAATTTACCTACTTTCCGCTTCACTAACGCCAGGGTGGTCAACAACATGGGGTTGCCCGTGAGCCGTTCAATACGATCCGCACTGTGTAAAGCCTCGATTAGTTCCTTAGTTGATGATTCACGACGCTCCGGTAATTCCGTGACATCGCACCACCGCCTTGCAAATTCGTCTTTGTCTTCCTTTGAAAACTCCGATACTGTGGCATGCTCAAAGCCGCGACCGATGCGGTAGTGCATTTCCCGGTAACCCACGATGCGGGACGTTACGATAATCGGTGCTTTAGGGAAGGCAATGTGAAGCCGCTCGATTTGTTGAGAAAAGCGAGCGCGTATGCCGGTATTGCTAATTTCATCCAGGCCGTCTACCAGGAGGATGGCTTTTCCTTCTGCCAGGAGTTCCCGGATCACTGCCTGTAAGGCTGCGGTCTCTTCCACTGTCATCTGGGCCTTACGAAAGGTTTCACATAATACATCATCGATAGACCCGGTCCTGCAAGATACATCCAGGTCCCGGCACCGTACGACGATGGGCAGCCAATTCTTATCCGGCAGGGTTTTTACATCAGGTAAATCTTTGAATCCCGCGTCCTGTTTCAGCCGTAACAGGTAAGCAGTGGCGATCCAGCGAATTAAGGTTGTTTTCCCTGCTCCCGGGTCCCCCAGCAGCACCAGGCGTCCGGCTTCTGCCAGCCGCTCACCAATGGATGTTCGTTTCTCTTTATCATCTTCCTCTGTCCGCTGCCGGCGCATTTGCTCCCGCTGCTTTTCAATTCTTTCCAATTCCTCTTCATCCACTTCCAGGCCGGCTGTCACCTCGACTTTAATGCGCAGTGGAACATATAGGCGCCGCAGTTCCAAATTGCGGGCGGCAATGTGGCGGTCGCTTTCCGGTAAGTTAGCTAAATCGATAATATCGCAGGACTCCAGGGCCAGTTCCCTGTAGCGTTCTACGGCCTGATTGCGCTGCTGCGGGGTGAACTGTTTTGTCTGGCGGTGCGCTTCTTTTGCCGCCATTTCCGCTAATTCTCCCCTGGTCTCATCATGCTGCTTCTTGACTTCATCCCGCGTTTGAAGTCCTTCTTCCCGGATGTCGGCTTCCAGCTCATCCAGCCGTTCAAATGCGGCATTTAATGCCAGGGTCAACCGCCAATTGGCCAGGACCGGATCGCTGAACACGACTTTTTCAATCCGGTCAAAATACACAGTTTTGAAATGATCGATATACTTATTCTCTGTGCCGCCTTTTTCCAGGGCCTTTACCATTTGTTCCGACAGCTTTTCCTCCGACCTTTTCTTTTCTTGCGGTTTCCAGGCTGTCAACCACTGCGTGATGTCATCCTGGAACATTTCCTCTGTTAACAGGTGAAAGAGGTGTTTTTCAGCACCTGTGATACCATCTTTTGCTTTCCTTCGTGCGGCTTCGGTGCCTACCAGTTTCAGTTGTTCTTTTAAGGACATGCGGTCCTGGACTGCTTGCAGCGCGTCGGCTTCTTTTTTGACTTTTTCCTGGAGTTTTTGGCGGTGTTTTTCAGTGATGGCATTGCTTCGCAGGCTGGCTGCCAGGTTGATCAGGTAATTCATTATTACGAATAAAAGCATTTCCATTTTTTTTCTCCAAATGTAAGATAGCCACAAATAAGAATCATGGGATAAGTTTACATGAAATTGGAAAATATTTCAAAGAAAAAAGCAATTATTAGTTTAGCCACAAAGTTACACGAAGATACACAAAAACCCTTTAATAAAAAGTTTTGCGGGGGTCCAGGGGGTGGTTTTTCAAAAGAACCCCCTGGTCGCCGAAGGCATCGGAGTTTCAGGAATTAAAAAGGTTGTCAGTCGAAAAAGTACGACAAAAACTCTCCTACCGCACGGGCACGCTAAAAAAACTATTGCCCTCCGTGCGGATCTACTAACCGCATATTTTTATCTCCAGGATGGACAGATAAATAAAAAAAACTTAGAAAACTTATGTCTGTCCATCCTGAAACTCCGATGCCTCCGGCGGCCAAAAACCTTTTTGAAAAAAGGTTTCTGGACTTCCAAAAACTTTTCATACACGGTCAAACATCGTACCATGCTTCATAAGGGTATTTCCCATTGGTACCATTTTCCTTTTTCTTTTCTTACTTTTTCCTATAAGGCTCTCCCTTGATAATCCATTCCTTTGCCTCCTTCCCCCTTAAATAATAATCCAAAAACTCCTTCATCCTCATAACATAATCCAACTTATTACCATACGCCTTCAAATGATGAGACTCATCATTATACTGCAAAAAAATACACGGTTTGTTTAATCTCCTTAAAGCCAAATATAACTCAAGACCCTGCTCCCAGGGAACCACACCATCATTGTCGCCAAATTCTATCAATAACGGCGTCTTAATTCTATGAGCAGAAAATAAAGGCGAATTCTCAATATAAAGATCAAGCCCTTCCCACAACGACTTACCCATACGACCCTGAGATTTTTCATAATGATACTGCCTCGGTAACCCACTTCGCCTTCGCACCGCATTGTACGCACTGGTAAGATTAGATACCGGCGCACCTGCCACTGCCGCCGAAAACATATCCGTACGCGTGATCATATTTACTGCCAGGTAACCACCCCAGGAATGACCATATATACCAATGGCATCGGCATCAACCATTCCCATGTCGATCAGTTTTTTTACACCAGGCACAATGCAATTGTAAGCAGATTCACCAGGCTTGCCAGTCTCAAAACGGATGTCCGGCAAAAACAAAACATAACCATCACCGGCATAATAAGGCAAACAAGGAAAATTATTGATCGCCATGCGAGGAAATTCATGGAGCAACTGAGAAAACCGCTCGTAACAAAAAACCAGGAGAGGATAACGTTTGGATTCCTGAAAATTCTCAGGTGTGATAACCACCCCCTGAAGCGGTTTGCCATCCAAAGATTTCCACTCCAACAA
The DNA here is from genome assembly GCA_011772425.1 of Candidatus Aminicenantota bacterium. GTDB lineage: Bacteria > Acidobacteriota > Aminicenantia > UBA2199 > UBA2199 > JAKAGC01. The sequence goes on along the minus strand of WVZO01000174.1, from coordinate 19,634 downwards.
TTGAGACCTACCCCATAAAAATTTCTCTTTCTGGGGATTAATATCGGATATTTTCTCCGGCGACGTGAAACCCGCATCACTGACCCAAATGTCCGGGAACTCTTCAAAACTCTCCCGTGTGTAAATAACCCTACCGGTTTTTCCCGATTCTTGCAGGAACCGGAAAGTCTTCCCCTGCTCTTCAAAGAGTTTGTGTACACCCGGTTTACCGATGGTAACACGGTAAAAAGCAGTATGCTTTTCTTTTTCAGAAAAAGCGGTTAACAGACATTCTTGATGTTTTTTAAAATTAAACCAACTGACTTTGGGATCAGCGGATTGAATTCGGAATATGATTTTCTCTCTCCTGCCTTTTCCCTGGGTGAGGCAAAGAGACTGGTCGGATTTCGGGTCTGTGAAGAACTCCCAGATATCGTATTTATCATAGATAATAACAGAGCGGCCGTTTTCCGTCCACCCGGCAAAACCGTATCCGGGTACATCGCCGGGACGGTCGTAATCCTCATTAAAAAAAGGTGTTCGCAAAGAATGGGTTAATATACGGGTGGATTTCTTACGGACATCATAGAGAAACCAATGCTTTTGATGATAATAAACCACAAAACGGCCGGGAGGTGACATGGACACCTGGTGGGAATAGCGGTGCCGGGTGAGTAATTTGCCCTGGAAACCGGAGGTGATATCGATAAGATACACATCCCGGTACCGGTGGTCCCACGACCGCTCCCGGAGATACGGTCCTTCGGAGAACCCCAGGACCGTATGAGGGTTCTCCGGGATTTGCACCTTAGGCATAGCCAGGAGAATCAACAGGTTCTTGCTGAAGTGGTACACCGCAAAATAGATTTTTTTCCTGAATGCCTCCCAGCGCTTTTTCTGATGAAGATTAACAAGAGGGTCTTGCCAATGCCACACATCCACGGTGCGGTTTTCCCGTATGCGCCGGATGCTGTTAGGGTCCTCATCCGTGTTTTCCTGTTCTTTTTTTCCAGGAATGGTTTGCAGGTATTCGCTGTAAGGTTTTAAACCGAAAAAAAGCCGCTCGCTGTCCCGTGTCCAGCGAAGCCGGTTGTCCGCAGGAATCATCCAGCCCCCGGGAATTTTTTCCCTGGGAACCGCCCCATGAAGGGTTCTGTTAACTCCATCCCATATCCAGAGACCCGACGACAACGTTTGCCTGGTTTTTCCTTTAATTTTGTTTTTTAAATCCCTTCTTTTCCATAGGTCCACCAACAGGGTTTTAGAGGTTGGTGATTTGGGAATGTTCACAATCATGGGAACACCCTGGGTGTGAGATTCCGGTGTTACCACCTCCGAAGACCGCTGAGCCGGCTTCCTGGAACCAACGCCTGACGGGGGAGCGGATTCCTGCTTCCAACTGCGGTGGAATATAAACGCCAGGCGGCTCTTTGTGGGACTCCAGGTGAGCCCGGTAAACAGTGCTTTGGGTTCGGATAAGATTTCTATTCCCGGGGCCTCAGGCTTTGACAGGTCCAGGACAAAAAGACCGTTTCCCTGTCCTTCAGGTCCGTAAATGCAGTAGGCCAGGTAACGGGAAGACGGATCACACGCATAATAAAGCACCTGGTCTATGCGAATTTGTTTCGCCGTAAGCAAATGCCGAAGTATCAATGTAAACGTTCTGGTTTGCCATTTTTTTTCGATTTTTCTTTCTTCGCTGTCCCTATCCTGGGAGTCATTTCCATCGGTTTCACTGGCTCCTCCCTCATCATGGGAATTAAGCCGGTAAATCAACCATTGGGAGTTTGCAGAAAAGGTAAAAGATTTGACGTTTTCAAAGGTGAAATGTTGGCTGGTGAGGGTGTCCAGCAGCACCATGGTGATATTGGGTTTTCTTTCACCCGGTTCCACGGCTGCTGCCACCCAGCGGCTGTCTGCTGTCATTACCGGTTTTTGCCCCGGCTGGATAATGGTGGTCTTACGGGAAGCGATGTTATAGACAATCACTTCGCCGTCTCCCCGGTCCGGTTTTACATGATAAACCACCCATTTGCCGTCTTCGGAAATAAAGGCATCCCGCAGGGATTTAAAGGTCATGATATCCCGGAGGGTTAACGGCTGTTTCCCGGTATCCGCGTTTAAAGGGAATAAGGAAGTGAATATGAATATGCACACCAATAGAAAGGAAACAAGGAAGAGGACTTGCTTTTTACTTTTAGTCTTCATTTGTTTTTTACCTTGCAAAAGTAAAACTAATTCTACCACGAAAATTATATGAAACAAAGGTTAAGAAGAAAAATAATTTTAGCCGCGAAGGGACACAAGGAAGAGAAGAGAGGAAGTTAGGAAACGAAGAAACGGAGAAACGAAGAAGATAAGAAAGAGAATGGCACCAATGGGAAATACCCTTATGAAGCGTGGTACGATGGTTGACCGTGAATGAAAAGCTTTTGCGGGGGGTCCAGCCCCTCGGCGAGGGGAGCCTAAGCAGGCCCTGCGGGCCATCTCGAAGGTTTCCTAAAATGAATACAATCGCCATAAGGTGTATCAAATGTTTGAGGCCATATTCATTCATGGAAGACTGTTTCTTTGACGAGTTGGGAAACCTTCAACTTACTTACCTCACTTACCTTACTCACCTAACTCAACTAAATTGGCCCCCTGGCCGCCGGAGGCACAGAAAGTTCTGATAGAGTTTTACAGAAGTTCAGGATGGACAGACATAAGTTTTCTAAGTTTTTTTTATTTATCTGTCCATCCTGGAGATAA
>WVZO01000174.1:0-16818 GCA_011772425.1 Candidatus Aminicenantota bacterium | reverse complement strand
CAGTCTTCTTTTCTCTCAAAAAATCCAAATTTCAACGTTCCGTCCCTGGATTCGTCCCTGGATTTGGATTTTGGATTCTGGATTTAAAAAAGAAAAAAGGTATCAGGTAAGAATGCCGCTGTAATCCTTCATGGAGTCATTGCAAGCCTTCCACGACCCATTGCAACCCTTCCATGACCCGTTGCAAGTCTTCCATATCCAGGGACGGAACTTTGAAATTTGGATTTTTCCATATTGCTTCGGATTTCCCCCGCAGGGGGCTTGATGGTAAGAAAAAGAAAGCACCAAATTACAAATTCCAAAGGGGGTGGCACCCCCAGCCCAAAAAGAATTCCAAATCCGAATGACTAAAACAATCTTTCTGGAATAATTTAGGTTGAGGTTAAGGTTGAGATTAAGGTGGCTTCGCCGAAGGCGTATTAAATTGGCCCGAAGGGCACCTTAGGCAGAAAATTCTTATCACCTACCTTTATCTTAGCCGCGGATGTAGAGATGTTGAGAGTAAGAGGAAAAAAATTTCTTATGGTTTTTTAGTTTGGGAGTGAACTTTTTTTTATTTCATACGTTTACTTATTATTAAAGACCAAAAAAATAAGGAGAGACTATGAGTAGTAAAAATTATTTTAACATTACACCAGGAAACATCGGGTATGTGGTTATTTTTGTTTTGGTTTCTTTAGTGGTTTCCAATCCGGTGAATGCTGATGTTAATACTGATCAGGGATTCATCTACGGCAAGATTACTATGAAGAATGGTAAAACCTTCCAGGGAGTGATTCGCTGGGGAACAGAGGAAACCTTCTGGCACGACATGTTTAATTCTTCAAAACTGGAGAATGAATTTTCCCATTATCTTTCCTGGAAAGATTTGAGAGAAATGAGAGCCAGTAGGGATGATGAGAGAAGAGGAATCGGTGATTTTTTTAAGAGATTATTTAGCAGACACCGTAAACATCCAGATGTTCTTCCTGTACACCAATTTATCTGCCGGTTTGGAGAAATAAAGAAAATGGAAATGCTCGGAAGCCGTTCGGTTATTTTGACATTTAAAAATGGAGATAAGAAAGAATTATCCGGCGGATCAAACGATATCCGGGCAAATATCCATATTCTTGACCAGGAGGTTGGAGAATTAAATCTTAAGTGGAGAAAAATCCAAATGATTGAATTTATGGGTGTTTCCCAACCATTAAAAGAAAAGTTTGGTGAGCCGTTGTATGGAAAGGTGGAAACGGAAGCAGGTGTATTCAGAGGTTTTATCCAGTGGGACCACCAGGAATGCGTTGATACGGATAAACTTGACGGCAAGTGCGAAGAGGGTAAGATGTCCATTAAATTCGGAGAAATTAAATCCATTGAGAAGTATAGAAGGGGTTCCCTGGTTACGTTGAATTCCGGGAAAGAATATTATTTGTATGGAACCAATGATGTGAATGATGATAATCGGGGAATTATCATCAATGATCTTCATGTTGGCAAGATAATGGTAGATTGGGATGAATTTATCGGTGTAGAATTTGCAGAAAGCCCCGGGACTCCCATGCCGGGCTATGATGATTTTGCTGAACCCAAAACGCTTTCGGGAAAAATCAAGACAAAAGATAACAGGATTTATTCAAGCCGAATTGTATATGATCTTGATGAAACCATGGATTTTGAATTAATCAGCGGTTATTATGATGGAATCCTGTACAAAATCCCCATTCGTAATATCGATACGATTGTGACTGTCGGAGGCTGCTGCTCGGAAATAACCATGAAAAATGGCAGGAAGATTGAACTTGAGGATGGCCGCGATGTCAATAGGGATAATGATGGCCTTCTGGTCTGGGATGATGATCAACCGGTTTATATTCCCTGGAGAAAAGTAAGAGAGATAAAATTCAAATAAGGGAACGGTGTCCCCACCCTAAAAAGGCCCTTCGGGCCATCTCGAATGTTTCCTTAAATGAACAGTTCCATTATCAAATACCCATAGATCAAAATTTAGTGTGCATTCGCAGGAAGTTGCTGTCTCACGGGGTTGGGAAACCTTCAACTCAAATCCAGTAAACAGCAGGCAAAAAAAGTCAAGATTCTATTGGAAACGTCAATTTTCCTTTCCATTTGGGGATTGCTTTGGTTTTGTTCATGTAGTCAATGAGACGCAGCGTCATCTGGATAGTCTGTCTCATCCCTTCCAGGGGCCATTGGGGATCATATTCGTCTCTAACAGTATGGTAATCGGTTTTCCAGAATTGGGGGTATTTTTTTTCGCCGGAATCGTCGGTTTCTCCGGCACTGATCCAGATGGCTGGGATACCAAACCTGGCAAAAGAAAATTGATCGGACCGAAAGAAAAAACCCTGGTTGGTCATGGAAAAATACGAATAGTCCAGTCCTTGTTTTTTGACGATGGGTTTGAGTATATCTTCCAACGTTGAAAATCGCCCGCCGATGGCCATAAAATCTGAAGTCTTACCCCACACCGGTGTGGATTCGAAATTGATGTTAGCAATCACATGTTTCCTATCCCGGTCCGGTAGGTTTTTTACATAGTATTTGGACCCCAGCAGTCCTGCTTCTTCGGATTGGCAGGCCAGCACCACAACGGTATAAAACAAATCCTTTTGAAATTCCTTTAATATTTTCGCCGTTACCATCATGGCTGCCACGGCAGAGCCGTTATCGATGGCACCGTTAAATATGTTATCTCCTTTTTTATCGCTGCTTATGCCATGGTGGTCGATATGAGCACTGAGTACGATTTTTTTTGTTGATTTACCGGGAATTTCAGCGATTACATTGTGATTCAGCACCTCCCGCTGATCACATGTTCCCTTGACTTTTACGGTGAACCCAAGGGGAACGGGTTTAAATTTCCGTTCCCGGGATTTTTTGTACAATTTGTCAAGGTTGATTTTTTTGGAATCCAGGATTCTCTTCAGGCTGGATTCTTTAATCCAACCCCTGAATTTCAGGTTGTTTTGCAGGTCTGATTCCAGGTAGACTTCTTCGCCGCCCCAGGAGTTTTTTACCACGTTCCAATCGTAACCGGCGCTTTCATCGGTATGGATGAGTAGAATCCCGGCAGCTCCGCGTCTGGCGGCTTCTTCAATGTGATAAATCCACCGTCCGAAATAAGTCAGGGTTTTGCCCTCGAATATTTTTTCATTAACCATCCCCGGATCATTCACCCGGGTAATGACAAATTTATCTTTAACATCGACATTTTTATAATCATCCCAGTTCCACAGGTCTGTGGTAATGCCGAAGCCCACAAAGATTGCTTCTCCTTCCAATTCAACGTTTTTTTCTTTTCCCACCCAGGTGCCGACAACATCATCGATATGACGCAGGGGTATTTGGTTGGCTTCAATGTTCAATTGTTTTATGGTAAATCCTTTCAAGGTAAAAGGCTGTAAGTATTGGTTATTGAACCCGGGTTCCAGGTTCATCCATTTAAATAAGCTTCTCATGTAAATTTCTGCCAGGTTGCCGCCCCGGGTACCGGGTGCCCGGCCTTCCAGTAAATCGTGTCCCAAAAATTCCACGATACTTTGCATTTCCGGTATTGAGATGTTGTTTATCCGTTCTTCCAGGGTTTCAGATAACAAATGATTTGCCGCCACTAGAATCGTAAATAAAATGAGAAGGAATCGTTTCATTTTTACTCCTTTTTTTTTGAACCACGAAGGCACGAAGAGCACGAAGGGTCATTTTATTTTCTCACCTTCCAGGTTTTCTTATTGCCAACTGCCAACTGCCTACTGCCTACTGCCTACTGCCTACTGTCTCATCAGTGCTTATTATTTCCCTGGCTTTTTCGAGATATTCGGGGGGCACCATGACCTGGACCTGTCCCAGGCCGTCGGTGGTGATTCCCAGCACCCGCCCCACGGCTTCGAATTTCAGCATACAGGGGATTTCGAAACTATCCAATTTGGATTTAATAATCTGGGCCTCCATCATACCTTCTACCATAATCAACTGGACGACTTTTGTTAATTCTTTTTCGTTTTCCATAGACCTAATGATATAATAAAACGACCTTTTTATCAAACCCCTTTAACCAAAAGTTTTGCGGGGGATTCCAAAGGGGGCGGTTTTTCAAAAGAGCCCCCTTTGGCCGCCGGAGGCTTACATTTTAACCACGATGCCGCCCCAGGTAAAGCCGGCGCCGAAGGAGGACATCAAAAGGGTATCTCCTTTTTTGAGCCGTCCTTGTTTCCGGGCCTGGTCCAGGCCGATTGGGATGGTAGCGGCTGAGATGTTAGCGATTTTGTCGATATTGATCAAGGTTTTTTCCCTGGGAATTCCGGCGCGTTTAATCGTGGCTTCGATAATGCGTATATTGGCCTGGTGAGGAATGTAGAGGTCGATATCATTGCTGGTCAAATTTGCCAATTCAATGGCTTTGATAGCGGCTTCTTGCATTCTCAATACCGCATTCTTAAATACTTCATTACCCTTCATGTGAACGGTATGCAGTTTCTTTTCCACCGATTCCCGCGAGGCGGGTATGGCGCTGCCGCCGGCGGGTTGAATCAGCAGATCGCCCAGGTTACCGTCCGCTCCCCAATAGGTGGAGAGAATTCCCTGGCCATCTTCATTGGCGGCGTTCAATACAGCTGCACCGGCGCCATCCCCGAATAGCACACAGGTGGCCCTGTCTTCCCAGTTAATAACCCTGGACATAATCTCTGCACCGGCTACCAGGACATTTTTGGCCATTCCCGTTCTTATAAGCGAGTCTGCAATAATAACACCATAGAGAAACCCCGAACAAGCAGCACCCAGATCAAACGATGGAATGGGACCGAGCCCCAATTTCTTTTGGGTCCAATTGCCGGCTGAGGGGTAGGCAGTATCCGGGGAAACTGTTGCCACGATAATGAGGTCGATATCGTCTCTCTTTATGTTGGCATCCTCGATGGCACGTTTTGCCGCTTCTGTGACCATGTCCGAAGTGGCCTCTCCCTCTGCGGCAAAATGCCGCTCTTTTATACCGGTGCGAGTAGTAATCCATTCATCGGATGTATCCACAAGCTTTGCCCAATCATCATTGGTCATCACCCGTTCCGGTAAATACGAACCGGTTCCGGCAATCTTTGTCTTATTCCGGGTCATTTTATGTTCTCTCTAAAATAAAGGAAGAAAATTTGGATGCCTAATTCCCTGTCATCTTTAACATCTTTATTCAGATCTGAAGGAATAAAGGTCTTATCCGTTTCAATAATGAGCTTAAATTCATCTTCTGTTCCCATCATTTCCGGCGAGATGATATATTTCCTGGAAAATTTGGCGGTTTTAGGAATAAAATCTTCCAGGATTTTATCATTTATTTTGAATATCACTTTCTGATCTTCAAATATTGATTTGTCCACACCGCCGCGTATGATCAATAAGGATTCCTTGCCGGGATTTTCGATAATGCAAACCGCCCGTTTTGCTGTCCACTGCCATGTCTGCTCCTCCGGGTTCTTTATTTTGGGATCTGTTTCCGGTTCGTGCCATCCCTCATCATACACTTTTTCCGGGGCATTATAAGAAGCCATGGCAACTTTTAAAATTTCCTGGTGCAAGATGATCTTGTTTTCTTCCTCCGCTGGCTTGTACAAACCAACCGTTAATTTAATTTCCTCGTATCCCTCGAAATCAATGTCAAATTCATCAAGAAATTGTGGGATAAATACAACGCGTGAATAGGAGAGAGATTCATTTGCTTTCCACTGTGTAATGGATTTTTCAGGTGTATGATCATCCTGCAAAAGCATTTCCTTTGTATTTAGTCGCCAGAAATGGACAAAAACTCGATAATCATCATCCAATCCCTGGAACTTATCCGTTAAATTGAACTGGTAGTTCATTTTTATATAAAGGAAATCGGTAAGCGTCTCAGGGAGAATCTTCAGATTAAATTCAACCCCTTTATGGTCCGATTTTTTCCCGCAGGAAATGAACAAAAGCATAGTCAAAACCAAAATCAAACTGAACATATTGAAATTCTTGGGCTTCATATAACCTCCTAAGTCCAAATCTTAAAATTAAACGTTTTATTTTTATCAATCATTTCTTATTTTTTAAAGGTAATTTTTATCATAATTGAACTTACAAATCAAATGTTAATTTATGATGAAATGAACCGCAATTGGTGTTTTTCCTTTTAAGCTGCGGGTTTATAGGTTAGTTACTTCTCAAAAAAAATTCTTCCCTAACCTGGCAAAATTTTTTGAGAAGCACGGTGAAGGTGAAGGTTAAGGAAGAGCTTTTTCATCTTAACCTCAACCTTAACCTAAATTTATTTGAATTCTTTAATTTTTCCCTTTATCGATGTCTTCGTATTCAGCGTCGATAACCTCGCCTTCTTCGGCAGCGCCCTCCGTAGTCGTACCGCCGGTCTGGGCACCCTGTGCTCCCGGTTCCTGCTGTTGTCCCGGTTGTGCACCTGCCTGTTTATAGAGTTCAGTGGAGAGTCTGGAAGTCAAGTTGTTGATATTTTCAATCTCCTGCCGGATGCGCGCATCGTCTTCACTCTTGACTGCATCTCTTGCCTTGATTACTGTATCTTCCACTTCTTTCTGCATGTCTTCAGGTATTTTTTCTTTGTTTTCTTTTACCAGTTTTTCCAGGGCATAGGCCAGTTGATCCAGTTTATTCCTGCTTTCAATTTTTTCTTTCTTCTCTTTATCTTCTTCCCTGTGTTTTTCAGCGTCTTTTACCATCCGGTCGATTTCGTCATCCGATAGTCCACTGGAGGAAGTGATGGTGATGGCCTGCTGTTTATTGGTAGCCAGGTCCTTGGCAGAGACGTTGAGAATACCATTGGCATCAATATCAAAGGTAACCTCAATCTGGGGAATCCCACGGGGAGAAGGTGGAATCCCGGTTAATTGGAATTTACCCAATGTTCGGTTATCGTAAGCCATTTCCCGTTCACCTTGCAGTACATGAATCTCCACACTGGGCTGATTGTCATCGGCAGTTGTAAAAATATCTGTTTTTTTGGTGGGGATGGTGGTATTCCGCTCGATCAATCGATGGGTGATACGGCCGAGGGTTTCGATTCCCAGGGAAAGGGGCGTGACATCCAGTAAGAGAATATCTTTGGCTTCACCACCCAGGACTCCACCCTGGACAGCCGCACCAGCCGCTACCACTTCGTCCGGGTTCACGCTTTTACTAGGTTCTTTACCAAAATAATCTTTTACTAAATTCTGCACCATGGGTATCCGTGTGGAACCGCCCACCAGGATGACCTCTTTAATATCGGCTACCTGGATACCGGCATCTTTAACCGCCAGTTTACAGGGTTCCAGGGTTCTCTCGATTAAGTGCCCCACCAACTGTTCAAATTTAGCCCGTGTCAGTTTCATCACCAGGTGTTTGGGCCCGGACGCATCGGCGGTAATGAAGGGGAGGTTGATTTCGGTTTCCATGGTGGAAGATAGTTCGATCTTTGCTTTCTCAGCCGCTTCTTTTAACCGCTGCAGCACCATTTTATCCTTGGAGAGGTCAATCCCCTGGTCTTTTTTGAATTCGGCGATAATCCAGTCAATCAGCGACTGGTCGATATTATCACCACCCAGGTGAGTGTCTCCATTGGTGGACTTCACTTCAACAATATTTTCCCCGATTTCCAGGATGGAAATATCGAAGGTGCCACCTCCAAAGTCGAATACAGCAATCATCTGGTCCTGCTTTTTGTCAAGCCCATAGGCCAAAGCCGCTGCCGTGGGTTCGTTGATGATTCGTTTCACATCCAGCCCGGCAATTCGACCCGCATCTTTGGTGGCCTGCCTCTGGGAATCATTAAAATAGGCAGGAACAGTAATGACTGCTTCGGTCACTTTCTCTCCCAGGTAATCTTCCGCGGATTCCTTTAGTTTTTGCAAAACCAACGCAGAGATTTCAGGAGGTGAGTATTGTTTTTCACGTACTTCAACCCTGGCATCATCTTTTGCACCTCTCATGACTTTATAAGGCACCATTTTGATTTCTTCAGAGACCTCGTTAAAGCGGCGCCCCATAAATCGCTTAATAGAATAAACCGTGTTCTCCGGGTTTGTGATGGCCTGGCGCTTGGCAACCTGGCCCACCAGCCGTTCATCATCCTTGGTAAATCCCACAACCGACGGGGTCGTCCGCCCACCTTCTGCATTGGGTATAATTTTCACTTCCCCTTTTTCCATTATAGCAACCACTGAGTTGGTTGTTCCTAAGTCAATACCAATTATTTTTCCCATTTTTTCACACTCCTTTTATTTGGTTTCGGTGTTCTTGTGTTTTTCTACACTTTCTTTTGCACCAGTAGTAGTATAATACAATCATTTCAATTTGTCAACCCCTTAATCAAATTAATGTGCGTATATTATTATAAGATTTTTGAAATGGTATGGCTCAAACGTTCATTAATAAAAGAGATAGATGGATTATCAATTGGTGATTTTAGTTAACAATTCATAATTATCACGGCACGACCCGGGACACCACTGCATCGACCAATTGGTCATCGGCCAGGTAGGGTAAGGTAATATGCCCCCGGTCCTGGTGTTTTCGATTCCACAGGGAGGCTGTTTCCAGGGCGTTTTGGTTTCGAGCCCAGGCTCGCCGGGAAATTCCATTCATTACGTCCCATTCCATGGCGGATTTGATGATCCGGTCTTTTAATTCAGTGCCCTCCAGTACCAGTCCGAATCCACCGTTAATGGCTTTTCCCACACCAACACCGCCGCCGTTGGAAAGCACCACCATGGACATGCCCCTGACCGCATCACCCACAAAATTGTGGACTGCCATATCTGCTGTGATATTGCTGCCGTCTTTGATGTTGGCGGTTTCCCTGAAGGGAGAATCGGTGCCGGATACGTCGTGATGGTCCCGCCCAATCATGACAGGTCCGATTTCACCGTTTCGGACCATTTGGTTAAATTTTAAGGCAATTCTGACTCGCCCTTCGGCATCGGAATAAAGAATCCTGGCCTGGGTCCCCACCACCAGGTTGTTTTGCTCGGCATTTTTAATCCACTGGTAATTATCCCGGTCCATTCCCCGACGGTTGGGATCGATACAGGACATGGCTGCTTTATCGGTTTTTTGCAAATCCTCGGGTTTACCCGACAGGCACACCCAACGAAAGGGACCGTACCCATAATCAAAACACATGGGCCCCATAATATGTTCTACATAACTGGGATAGATAAATCCTTCGGAGGGGTTTCCCGGGTTCAACGCCACTTCAGTGGCCCCGGCATCGAAAACCGCTTTTAAAAAAGAGTTACCATAATCCCAGAAACGGGTGCCCCGTTGGACCATTTGCTTTATCAGGTTAAACTGTTTTACCAGGGAATGGTTGACTTTTTCTTTAAACAGGCCGGGATTTTCTCTTAATAATTTTCTTCCCTCCTCAAAGGTGCAGCTTACAGGTGTATAGCCGCCGCCGTAAGCATCGTGACAGGAGGTCTGGTCCGAAGCCAGTTCGACGTTAACATCATGGTTGACACAGAATTCCCACAGGTCGACAATGTTTCCATAATAAGCAATGGAGACAGGTTTCCCGGATTTCCTGTGTTCATCTACCCATTTCATGATTTCGTCAAGATTATCAGATATTTTGGCTACCCATCCCTGCTGGTATCGGGTTTGGATACGGGAGTAATCCACTTCGGCAATGAGGCCGATGCCGCCGGCGATTTCAACCGCTTTGGCCTGGGCACCGCTCATCCCACCAAGACCCGAACTAACATAGAGAACACCTGCCAGGTCTTTGTCCTGGGGAATGTCCAGGTACAAGCGGCCAGCGTTTAAAACAGTAATATAGGTACCGTGAACAATACCCTGGGGGCCGATGTACATCCAGCCCCCGGCAGTCATCTGGCCGTAATTGGCAACTCCCATGGCTGCCCCGGTATGAAATCCAACCATATTATCATACAGCCCCACCAGCATGGCATTGGTGGAGATAACGCGGGGCGCTTCTTTCCAGGTGGGATATAGGCCCAGCGGATGCCCGGAATAGATCACCAGGGTTTGATGGTCTGTCATTTCTTCCAGGTATTGTTTTACCAGGTTGTACTGCATCCAGTTCTGGAATACCTGGCCGGATTCGCCGTAAGTGACCAGTTCATATGGATATAGGGCCACATCAAAGTCCAGGTTGTTGTCAATCATAACCTGGAAGGCTTTGGTTTCGATAATTTTCCCTTTATATTGATCAACAGGTTTGGCCTTGATATTACCTTCAGGCCTGTACCTGTACCCGTATATCCTGCCTCTTGTATATGATTCCTCCATGAATTCAGGAGCAATTTCCTTGTGCAAATGAGGGGGAATATATCGAAGCGCGTTTTTTAGTGCTGTTTTTGCCTGTTCTTTGCTCAGTTTGAATACCCTGTCCGGTGCCCGGCGAATGCCGTTAACAAATTCTTTTTTAGGGGGTAATTGTTCCGGTAAAGAAAATTGTATGGCGTCTTGGTTATAATTAAAGTCCATTTTATTTTTCCTCCATCCCCAATAGTAGTGAAAAGCAGGATTATTGTCAAGAGAGAAAAATAAAAAACTTTACCTCTACTCGTTAATATCGTATAATGAGAGTCTAATTAATTTCAAACGAAGGCGTTTTTTTGTGTCTTCGCGGCTGAAAAGGAGATTTATGATGAAGATAATGGTTGTCGGTTCAGGTGGAAGAGAACACGCATTAGTATGGAAGATTTCTCAATCCAAGCGGGTGACTAAAATCTACGCCGCCCCGGGCAACGGGGGAATGAAAGACCTGGCGGAATTAGTAGATATCAAAGCGTCTAATACGGTAGAGCTGGCGGATTTTGCCCAGGAGGAAAATATTGATCTGACCGTCGTGGGACCGGAGATGTCCCTGGCATTAGGAATCGTGGATGAATTTAGAAGGAGAAATTTAAAAATTTTCGGCCCGACTCAAAAAGCAGCTACCATTGAAAGTTCCAAAGTCTTTGCCAAGGAGTTTATGAGAAAAAACAGCATCCCTACTGCCGGTTTCCAGGTATTTGACTCTTCACTTGAAGCCATCAATTATATTCGCTCTGCCTCTTTTCCCCTGGTGGTAAAAGCCGATGGCCTGGCCGGAGGAAAAGGCGTGTTTGTATGTAGAAATTTTGAAGAAGCAGAGGAAAGTATCCGGGTAATTATGCTGGAAAGCAAATTCGGACAATCCGGGGAACAGGTGGTGATTGAAGAATTTCTCGAGGGCCGGGAGATGTCTTTTATGGCGGTGTCGGATGGGAAACGGGCGATTCCCCTGATTACCTCAATGGATTATAAACGGGCATTTGAGAATGACCAGGGGCCCAATACCGGTGGAATGGGCGCCATATCTCCTGCCCCCCAGATCAATACCAATTTATTTGACAATATTATGAAAACCATCATCTATCCAGCTATTGAAGGTTTGAAGTTTGAAGGTAAGGAATTCCGTGGGGTTCTCTATGCGGGCTTGATGATCACGAAAACCGGCCCGTATGTACTGGAGTTCAACGTCCGCTTCGGCGACCCCGAGGTCCAGCCCGTTCTTCTCCGCATGGAGAGTGATATTGTTGACTTGTTGGAAGGAGCAGCCGAAGGCAATCTATTTGATATCCCGGTGGAGTGGGATCAGAACGTATCCGGTTGTGTGGTTCTTGCTTCCAAAGGCTATCCTCTAAAGTATGAAACCGGTAAGAAAATAAACGGTTTGGAACGGGCAAAAGCCATGGGAGTGGAAATCTTCCATGCCGGGACCCAGATGAAAGGGGGCGGCTATTACACCTCCGGCGGCAGGATTCTCAATGTTTGTGCCACGGCATCGTCGTTAGAAGAGGCAATGAAAAAAATTTACGATGCTATTTCCTTTGTCAGTTTCGATAATATGACCTTTAGACAGGATATCGGGAGGAAAAGCAAATGAGTGCAAATGCAAAGACAAACTCGAGTACACGTATAAGTGGAGAAAAAAAAATCGGGATTATCCTGGGAAGCGATTCGGATTTGCCCTATATGAAAAACGCCATTCGACTGTTACAGGAATTTAATATACCCTTTGAGATAGAAGTTAGTTCTGCTCATCGGACCCCTCACCGTACCGTTGAGTTAGTGAAAGATTTTGAGAAGAAAGGTATCCAGGTAATTATTGCAGCAGCCGGAGGTGCGGCACACCTCCCCGGGGTTATTGCGTCCCATACCCTGCTCCCGGTACTGGGAGTACCTATCACGTCGGCCCTGTCCGGGTTGGATTCCCTTTACTCCATTGTGCAGATGCCCAGCGGCATACCTGTGGCTGCGTTTAGTATCGGAAGTTCTGGCGGTGTCAATTCCGTACTTTTTGCCCTGGAAATACTGGCTCTGGATGATAAAGAATTGAAAGAAGCACTGGTGGAGTTCAGGGAAAAACAAAAAATGGGCGTACTGGAAAAAAGCAGCCGCCTAAAAGAAAAAATTAAGAATCAAGCGATTGAATTATGATTCTTCACGTTATGATGGTGTTGTAAATGTAAATGAAGTTTTATGTCGATTACTTTGGATGCCGATCCAACCAGGCAGAAATCCAGGAGTGGATCATCGACCTGGAAGATGCCGGTTATCAATTGACTTCAGACCTCTCTGCCGCGGATTTCGGTATCTTAAATACCTGCAGTGTAACCGAACGCGCGGAAAAGGATATTTTTAAATTCATTAACCGGGTCTATAAAAAAAGCAATATTAAATGGATCATTACCGGATGCACCGTTTCCAAAGAAAAAAAACACTTGCAAGATAAATATAGGAATTATTATTTTTACGATAATCGCGAGAAGGAATCCCTGGTGGAGCGGGTCAAGGCGTTATTCCCTGTCCAGGACAATATTATTTACCACTCGGCCTACAGGTCCCGTATTTTTTTAAAAATTCATGATGGGTGTAATTTTCGCTGTTCCTATTGTATTGTTCCCTTTCTAAGGGGAAAATCCGTCAGCCTTCCTGCTGCTGAAGTTATTAAAAAAGCAAGATATTATGCTTCCCTGGGCTACCGGGAGATTGTTTTAACCGGTATCAACCTCTCCTCTTACGGTTATGATTTATTTCCCGGGGAAAACCTGCTGAACCTGGTGCAGGAAATAGCCAAAATCAGGGGCATTCATTTTATCCGCTTGAGTTCGCTGGACCCCAGGTATATTAAATACGACTTTATAAAAGAGTTGAGCTACATAAAAAAAATGGCGGACAGTTTTCACTTTTCCTTTCAAAGCGGCAGCGATTCAGTACTGAGGCGAATGAAACGGGGAAGTAAAACCATTGAATTTTATAAAATATTGGAACATTTCCAGCACTTTTTCCCGGATGCCAACTTTGGTGCCGATATCCTGGTGGGGTTCCCGGGTGAAACCGATAAAGAGTTTCGGCAAACACTGAATTTTGTAACCGAAAGCCACCTGACCTATACCCATATTTTCCCGTTTTCTCCCAGGGAAGGGACCAAAGCCGCCCTAATGGAACAACTACCCCCTCATATTATTCATAAGCGGGTAAATGAATTGAGAGAAGTCAATAAAATAAAGCGGATGAATTACAGGGAACGGTTTATAGGCAATACACTGGAAGGTATTTTAATCGAAGAAGACCCCAATTACTCCATGATTGTAACCAAAAATTATCTCTTTGTCAGGGTGCCGCCGGTAAAAGGATACAAAAAAAAGAAGGTCAAAGTTAAACTAAGCCACATTCTTAATGACAATTTATGCGAAGGGACCATCGTTAGAAGATAAAGTAGAGCTTATTTCGCTTCGCTCACAATTGAAATAATGGAATGATGGAAAGTTGGAACGTTGGGATAATGAAAAGAGCTAAATTGGGACAGAATTTTTTGGTGAATCGCCATGTGGCAGAAAAGATGGTTAAAAAATTCCTTCCTGTCAATGGCCCGATTCTTGAAATCGGACCGGGAAAAGGAATATTAACGCAGTTGTTGATCACCCATTGCCGGAATAATAGAATTATCACCATTGAATTGGATAAATCATTGTTTTCTCAATTAAAGGAGAAGTATATTGAAAATGAAGGTTTTGAGATTTTGAATCAAGACATTCTAAAAACAGATTTTCATCAGTTTTTTCCTAATGAAGATGAAACCGTGAATATCATCGGCAATGTGCCCTATTATATTTCAAAGGAATTGTTGGATTGGGTCATCCACCACCGTCAAAAGATAAAAAAAGGCATGTTTATGATGCAGAAGGAGTTTGTAGATAAGCTAACGTCCGGTACGGGTTCAAAATTGTATAATGCTCAATCCGTTCTTTTTAATGGGGTTTTCCGGGTTGAGAAGATGTTTGATGTGCAGCCCGGTTCTTTTTCGCCGCCGCCGCGGGTTAAATCCACTGTGTTTTTGTTTGAGCGGGTGTCATCGGTATTTGATGCTGAGATTAATACCGCTGATTTTTATCGTTTTTTACGGCGGTGTTTCAGGAACAGGCGCAAGACGTTATTCAACAACCTGGCTTCTATATATGATACAGGAAAATTATCCGGGATTTTTTCCAGCCTTCATCTCGATTCCAAAGTAAGGGCGGAACAGTTAATTCTGGAAAACTTTTTAGGTATTTACCGTCTGCT
Source organism: Candidatus Aminicenantota bacterium (assembly GCA_011772425.1). Classification (GTDB taxonomy): domain Bacteria; phylum Acidobacteriota; class Aminicenantia; order UBA2199; family UBA2199; genus JAKAGC01. The sequence goes on along the minus strand of WVZO01000174.1, from coordinate 2,241 downwards.
TTGCAATAAGAAATAGCGGGTGACTTTATACAATCTTTTATTAATACTCTGCAAAATGCGTTAAAAAAAACAAAGTTTTTACGGTTGGTATCTTTCAAATGCCATGAACAAATCCTATTGGGCTGCGGGCGCCGCCCGCCTTTTGAAAATTATCTCAACACCATAATAGCAAATACAGAAAAGATTTGATATAATAGTCGTGAAGTTGTGCAGTATGAGGAGTAAAGATATGTTTATTACTTGTATCAAGGCCAAGAATTGGAAAAATTTTAGGAATATAGATGTGGAGTTGGGAGAAAGAGCATTCCTTATTGGCCCCAATGCATCCGGGAAATCTAATTTTCTTGATATTTTCAGGTTTATGCGCGATATTGTAAAGCCAGGAGGTGGACTGCAAAAGGCAGTTATAGACAGGGGGGGAATACCGAAAATACGCTGCCTGGGAGCCCGAAAAGACCCTGAAGTGGAATTGGAGTTTCATTTCTCCGAATCGCTTGAGGGTAATTCAAAAACAAAATTTAAATATATACTTGCTATTAGGATTGAAACCAGGGGGAAACGCCGCACATTAATCACCAGAGAAGAGGCACACAAAAATGGAAAAATAATACTTCAGAGACCTGATGGGATTGATAGAAAAGATAACTGGCGGTTGACCCAAACCAATTTAGAGCAAATCAGTGTTAACCTGACATTCAGGGAAATTTATGATTATTTTAATTCTGTAAGGTATCTTCATATTGTGCCTCAATTGCTCAGGTACTCTGAAATGTTTTTTAATACATCCGTTTCTAAAGGTGACGATTCTTTTGGTTTCCATTTTCTTGAAAATATTATGGATACAGGGGAAGGAACCCGTAAGTCAAGGTTAAAGAAAATCGAAGAAGCATTAAAAATAGCCGTTCCACAATTAAAAGGATTCACTATTACTAGAGATGATCGTGGAGTGCCTCACCTGGAGGCCACTTATGAACATTGGAGGCCAAAAGCTGGAAAGCAGCAGGAAAGCCAGTTTTCAGATGGGACAATACGTTTAATTGGCTTTCTCTGGTCCATAATGGAAACCAACTCTTTATTACTGTTAGAGGAACCCGAACTTTCACTTAATTCTTCAATTGTATCCCGGTTACCGGCTTTGGTTTATCGATTAGTCAGCAAAAAAAAGAAAAAACAGCAAATTTTGTTTAGTACACACAGTCTTGATATGCTTTCAGATACAGGTATTTCTGGAGAGGAAATATTACTTTTTATTCCTGGTAAGGAGGGGACCAGGATTAAAACATCTTCCACAATAAGAGAAATAAGATTGCTCCTCGAACAGGGGCTTAGTCCGGCGGAAGTCATTGTATCTTACACAGAACCGAAAAATATCAGACAGTTGAGTTTATTTGAATGATCCGGATAAATCTTATAATAGAAGATATATTAAGCGAGGAAGTTTTGCGAGTTATCCTGGAGCAGTCAAGTCAAAAGTTTGAAGTTATCGGGCGTTTTCCCGATTTAGGCCGGCGTAGTTCCAGCAGTGGTTTCGGGTATATTAAGTCAAGGTTAAAGGGATTTAATAATGCGGCAAAAGGAATGCCTTTCCTGGTTTTAACCGATTTAGACAGGGAAGAATGTGCACCAAAATTGATTAGAGAATGGCTGCCCTTCAAACCGCATCCTAATTTGATTTTTAGGGTGGCGAAAAGGGAAGTAGAGTCCTGGGTGATGGCGGACCGTAACGCGTTTGCTCACTTTTTGGGGATACCTATATCGAAAATTCCCCTGAATATCGATGATGAAGTGATGGATCCGAAAGCGTTCCTGGTTAAGATGGCACGTAAATCAAGAGATCGGGCAATACGAAATGCAATCGTTCCTAAACATGCTGCTGTTAAAGTAGGACCGGACTACAATGGAAAATTGATTTCCTTTGTACAAGATAAATGGGATTTAAATCGGGCTGCGCAGCATTCGGACAGTTTAAAGCGTGCTGCAAATGCCATCAATAATTTCCAACCGATTCTAACGGAAGAATAGTATCGTAAATAGCAAAAATAGGGACAATCATGAATGTCACCAAAGTACGGGCGGAGCAGTTAGCCCTGGAGAATTTTTTGACTGTTTATTTTAGGACCTTCTAGTCTCATGTCAATGCTGAAATGACGGATAAGAATAATAAACCCGAAATTCGAATATCGAAATTCGAAACAAATCCGAAATTCAAATGTTCAAATGTTCAAAACATCTTTAAAGACC
>WVZO01000470.1 GCA_011772425.1 Candidatus Aminicenantota bacterium | reverse complement strand
AAACCGGAAAACCGCTACGATAATCCCCTAAAACGAATAAAAGATGCTGTATTTTCTTTCTTTTTTCTTCTTTGTTCTGTCAAAAAAGAAAGAATCTTTACAGGTATTGTACATATCTTTCTCTTATATGGTTCATTAACCTTTGATACGGTAAGCATCAACCACATATTGGAAGGTTTCAACGAAAATTGGAACATTTTCGGCCACGGGGTAATTCGCAATATTCATTCGGCCTGGGCGGATGTATTCGGGATCATGGTGTTATTGGCGGTCCTTTATTTTGTCATTCGCCGCTGGGTTTTCCGGCCGAAATCCTATACCTATCCCTCCATTGAATCCGTGCTCATCTACACGCTTTTGGTTACTGTCACCATTACCTTCTTCCTTTATGAAGGCGCAGCCATTGCCCACCACCCGGACCATGCCTACCAGGCGTTTACCGGGAAGGTTATTGCCGAATGGATGGGACCGGTGGGTATAACAACCGTTAAAATCTGGTGGTGGATTCATATTATCAATGTGTTTGCCTTTGTTTTATATGTCCCCCGTTCCAAATATCTCCATATGATCTTCGGTCCCATTAATATCGCGTTCCAGGATTATCGTTCCAGCGGCCGCATTAAACCCCTGGAGATCGACCTGGAAAATGCAGAAAGTTTCGGGGTGGTCAACGTTACCGATCTTACCTGGAGTGATTTATTCGATGGATATGCCTGCATGGAATGCGGCCGCTGCGACGATCATTGCCCGGCCAACCAGAGCGGGAAACCTCTATCCCCCAAAGAAATCATCCTCCAACTCAAAAAATACATGCTAAAAGATAAGAAAAACCTGCTCCGGGATCCGGATAAACGAGAACCCCAGGCATTAATGGACGGTTCGTATACCGAAGATGAAATCTGGACCTGTACCACTTGCGGTGCCTGCATGTATGTGTGCCCGGTTAAAAATGAACATTTACCCAAAATCATCGGCGTGAGGCAGAGCCAGGTGCTGATGGAGTCCAAATTCCCCTCCGAACTCAACCAATTCTTTAAGAACATGGAAACCAACAGCAACCCCTGGGGATTCGGCGCCGCCACCCGGGCAGATTGGAGTGAAGACCTGGATATAAAAACACTATCGCAGGACCCGGATGTGGNNCCGGATGTGGATATTCTCTTCTGGGTGGGATGCGCAGGCGCATTTGACGACAGGGCTAAAAAAGTAACACTCTCCGTGATTAAAATCCTGAAAGCAGCGGGTGTCAATTTCGGGGTGTTGGGGCTGGAAGAAAATTGCTGCGGGGACCAGGCGCGACGCTTGGGCAACGAATATATGTTCCAGATGCTGGCCCAGCAAAACATCGAAACCTTTAAAAATTACAACATTAAAAAAATCCTGGTAACCTGCCCCCATGGGTACAACACCTTTAAAAACGATTACCCGGAGTTTGCCAAACAACTGGGAGTCGAAGACTGGAATATCGACGTGATCCACCACAGTCAATTCATTTCCCAATTGATCCGCGACGGTAAATTAAATCTCAAGCAAAAAATTCAATCCACGGTTACTTATCATGATCCTTGCTACCTGGGACGGCATAACCGGATCGTTGCTCAACCCAGGATCGTATTATCCCGGTCAGGCGCAGCCTTGAAAGAAATGAAAAACAATCACTTCCACAGTTTCTGCTGCGGCGCCGGAGGTGGACTCATGTGGACCGAAGAGACACTGGGCAAACGCATCAACCATATACGCACCGATAACGCCATGGACGCAGGGGCGGAAATTATCTCCACCTCATGCCCCTTCTGTATGACCATGCTGGAAGACGGTGTAAAAGATAACGGTAAAGAAGAAGAATTCAAAGTCCGCGATATCGCTGAAATTATCGCACAGTGTTTATAATTCTCTTAGATACTCACAGCGGTTACTTTTTCGATTTTTCGGTTTAAAAAAATCTCTCCTACCTTTTTAAACCGTTCAGGAAAGTCAGTAACATAGAATTCGTCTTCCTGCACGCCGACACTCCTGCCCTGCCTGAGCCACCCCAGGCTTTTTAAGATGGAATACACCTTTTCGGTGACCACCTCTGCCGAATCGATTAGTTTGATATCTTTTCCCAGCACATCCGTTATGGAGTTTTTTAAAACCGGGTAATGGGTACACCCCAACACCAAACTGTCAATCCCCTGTTCCTTTAGCGGCAATAAATACTCCTCGATGACAAGACGGGTAACCGGATGCTGAAGCCAACCTTCCTCCACAAGGGGAACAAATAAAGGACAGTCCTTTGCTATAATATTGGCATTGGCATCTTTTTCCAGGATTGCCCGGTCATAGGCTTTTGACGAAATAGTGGCTGTAGTCCCGATCACCCCGATGCATCCTTTGCTCCATTTGACCGCTGCCTCAGCACCGGGTTCAATCACCCCCAGCACAGGAATATCCAGTTTGTCTTGCAAATTAGGAACCGCATACGAGGACGAAGAATTGCAAGCTACCACAATGATCTTGACATCGCGATCCAACAAAAAAAAGGCATTGTCCTCGGAAAATTTAATGATGGTTTCCGCTGATTTGCTGCCATAGGGAAGCCGTGCCGTATCACCCAAATAGATCATCTTTTCATCCGGCATTTTCTCCTTGAGGGCTTTATAAACCGTTAATCCCCCAATACCGGAATCAAAAATGCCAATTGCTTTATTGTTCATCAACCTTCACCCTGTGCTCATGGCTCCCTGCTCCCTGCCCCCTGCGCCCTGCGCCCTGCGCTTTCTCATTGCCCTCTCAAGTAGAGATAGCTGTAATCCGGGTAAAAGGGATTCTCTATATCGATATGCCCGGAAATGGTCCGATATTCATTACCGGAGAACAGGAATTTAACCTTTTTTATCTCCTCAAAATTATAGCACATGTTGTCCACGATAAAATAGATAAACTCCAATTCTGAAGAGGTTCCAGCGGGAAAGCGGCGAATCAGCTCATCGCTGAAATCGACTACCAGCATGTTTTGTCCTTCGATAAAATAAAGGCTTCTTAGTGTGACGCCTTCCGGGACCGGGGTAATGTAATTCTCCTCACCTTTTAACAATAATTCGATAAAGTTCCTGTAGGCATGCTCTTTTATTTCGGGAAGTTCGATCTCATATTCAACCGGCCGCATATACCGTGACGACTCAGTAAAAAAAAAAGCTTTGACTTTTACAGTTGTGGGTTCTTTAATTTCCTCGTCGCTCTTACTTTGAAGGGATTGAAACCCTTTATCCTTCGATTCGCTTCCGGATTTTATAAAAATAAGCAAAGAGGTAATAAAAAAAATCATCGCCAATATCAACAATGAGTAGATAATCTTCTTATTCATTTGTCATTGACCATTGGTACTTATTGATACAGGGTATTATGGTAATAGATATATTTTGAAATGCCAACGTAAAGAGCACTGGCAATTTTATCCAAAAATGAATTATCCAATAATTTTTTTTCTTCTGAGTAATTGGAAATAAAAGCAACTTCCACCAGTATGGCAGGCATAGCTGCTCGCATTAAAACCCTGAAAGGCGCTTGTTTGACCCCTCGGTTGGCGGTATCCATTAAAATATTTAGCTCTGCCTGGATAAAATCCGCCAGTTTACTGGACTCCTTAATATACTCAGTCTGAGCCATATTCCATAAGATCAATTTTAATTCATCGTCTGCATCGGTGGCCAGTTTGTCCAGTTCCTCTTTAAACGAACTGTTCTCTTTTTGAGATAACTGGAAGGCCTCCTGGTCGGTGGCCTTCAGGCTCACATAGTAAGTCTCAGGCCCCCTGGCGACTTTTCGGAAGGAGGAATTCACATGAATTGACACGAATAGTTGGGCTTTTTGATTATTGGCTTTTGAGACCCGTGAGTTTAATGAAACCTCTTCATCTTTTTCCCGTGTCATTACCACGTAAAGCCCCAATTTTGACTCAATCAATCGCTTCAGTTTTAAGCCTACTTTGAGGGTAATCACTTTTTCTGTTATTTTTTGCCTACCTACTGCACCCAGATCAGAACCACCGTGACCGGGGTCAATGCAAATCGTATTGATTAATGATGGTTTTTTTTCTTCCCGGGATTGCGGCTGGGGATAGGTTTGGGAATCAGGTGGTTCTTCCTGTTCCTCAGTTTGTTCCGGTGGTTTTTCCTCCTCTTTTTTTTTGGTTGTACGTGTATCTTTCAATTGTACGTTTACTTGTTTTTTAGGTTTTGCCGGGGCTTTCACCAGGTCAAATACCACCCTGAAGGGCTGCTCAAGGACAAAATGACGACCAATGTTGAAATCGGTTTTTAAATGAACCTGGAATATACTGATATCAGTGTCCGGGGTGCTGCCTCTTTCCACGTGGTGCACCACCCGGTCAAGCAACTGGGAACGCCGGAATACTTCAATCTGCTTTTTCACTGCTGCTTTCCGGCTCAGCCGCAGCTCTATTCCCACCTGGGAAGCATTATACTTGTATTCAAACACCTCGTCGCCTTCAAACACAATTCGAGTGAACCCCTTATGATCAAAGGAACGGATATTAATGGAGAGGGGGAAAGGGAAAAGAGGGAGATTTACCAGGACGAATGAAAATAAAAGAACAACCAGTATCTTATGTTTCATAAAAATAAAAAGTCTAGGTACGCATTTATTAAGGCTGCTTTACATTTGTACATTGGAGGCGGCGGGAATCGAACCCGCGTCCAATAAGGATTCAGCTAAAGCATCTACAGACGTAGTTTGTTTTTCATACAACCGCAGGTAAAAAACAAACAAAAATAACTGCGACCGACCCTCTTTAAATTTTCATCCCGGCAGACCAGAGGGCACCTTCTACCGGTCATATCCTGCTGAATGACGCCCTCATATCCCCGCAGGAAAGGGACATGAGAACGGCAGCATATTTTTTATGCTGCGAGAGGTAACTCGTTTGCGTTTCTTTTTTTGAGCCGTTTAATGAGGAACTCAACTCAATCCGCAGCTTTAACCTCATCAATACTGTCGAACCCATTTCGCCCCCATTACACCTCATTCATGTTAAAAGGCTGAAAGGAGGCAATGGCGGGGCCGACGAGACTCGAACTCGCGACCTCTGGCGTGACAGGCCAGCGTTCTAACCAACTGAACTACGACCCCATACCCTGTTACTGGTATCGATCCACAACCAGGAAACCTGGGCGGTAGAGGACTCGAACCTCTGACCACCGGCGTGTAAAACCGATGCTCTTCCAACTGAGCTAACCACCCATCCGCATGAGATGAACAATAACCCAATTACGAGTTATAAAGATACTATATTTAAGAGTTAAAGTCAACATAGGAACAAAAAATTATAGGGGAATTTTTTTATTTTTTTACCCGCTGCTATTGAAAAGGACTCCCATTTATCGGAAAATAGGGTGTTAAAAAACAACGAGGAGGTTCGCATGAAATTGTATTACAAACACTCCCCCCAGTGTCCCGTCAGTGCGGGTGCAAAAATGGAAGTAGACAGCTTTTTAAAGCAAAACTCCGATCCCATCGATTTTGAATTAATCAATGTACTTACCGATAGAGCGCGGTCCGCTGAAATCGCCGAAAAATTCGGTATCGAGCACGAATCGCCGCAGCTTATCCTGGCTGATGACAATGATAATATGCTGTGGCACGCCTCCCACCGGAGAATTAAAAAAGACAGGATTATAAAGGCAATCGAAGAAAATAAATAAAGTATTTATATCTCCTTCCCGTAGACTGGAGATTTCCTGGTCATAGTTTCACGTGTCTCCAGTCAAGGGAAAGACGCTCCGCCTTGGTAGATGGGACGCTGAGGTATTGATAAACAATAATATATCTTGTATAATAGTCATATGGCAACAAAATATTTCACTATCAGCAAAGCGAAAAACGGTGACCCTTAGTGCTCCACCGAAAGAGAAAGATGTACTTTGAATAAAGGATTAGAGCAAATGAATCTTATTGGAGGCAAAATTGGCTGCAAGTTCAATGCTTGAGTATGTAAAGCGTGAAATTTTTGAATCTGATTATGTTATTCTTAAGCCCACTGATGTAGAAGAAATTTTATCTATTTTTATGGAATCTGATTTAAATATAAAAGTTACCATGTTAGACCCATGGTATAACAAAGGAGTTGGAGGATTACGTGATGATTACATCCCATATATAGTTGGGCTTTTAAAAAAAGCTGCAAAAATATCACCTCATGTTTTTCTATGGGGGTTCCCCGAAATAGTCGCTCATTTTGTTGAGCGTATTCCTGAGCCTTTATCGCTCAAGAGTTGGCTTACCTGGTATTACAAGAACAATCCATCTGTGATAAGAGGCTGGAGGTCTGCTCAGATGGCTTGTTTACATCTAACTCGTCCTGATGCGGTTCTATATCCTGAGCATTTTTTAAATGAAAAACAACTTCAAAAAAAATCAGAAGGAAAACTCAGGTTTATGCCAGGTCCTCCAAGCGTTATTGAAAGTTCATTGCTTTGCGGTTTTGTGGGAAAGCAAGAGCAAACCGGGCATCCATCTCAAAAACCTGAGAAGGTATTTGAAGTGTTGTACAAAATGACTACAAAACCTGGTGACATAGTCCTTGATCCTATGTGTGGGTCCGGTACTACCGGAGCCGTAGGTATTAAAATCGGATTTAAAAGTATTCTAAATGACTATAATGAGGATTACGTTCGGATTACTGAAAATCGATTAAAAACTATAAAAGCCATAGAAATAGAACAGCCTATTCAAAAGATGTTTCAATTTAACGAATAAGGACGTTTTTAGCAATGAACCTGCCTGATAAAGATATTTCGTTAAACGAATCCCTCGAAGAATTTGACATTTGGATTACTTCTTCGCTTGGAGAGATTGTGGATACTGATAGATTTAAAGAGGAAATGCGTCTGGTATCCGGCGCATTTGACATAATTGGGGCTGCAACAGATACTTTCTCTAACCCTGCACTTTGTCGTCCTGACTCAATGGCAGATACACTGGCAAGCTTAATAGCGGAAAAACCGGTTGAAGAACGAAAAAAGATTCTTAGCTCTCTAGCTTCAACTCTTTTTGTTGTGACAGGAAAGTCGGATAATAACTTTAAATGTCAATTCCCGCTGTATTTACGCGACAATGCCGGATGGTTAAAGATTCCTTCCTTATCAAAGCGAAAGGGTGAAATTAAGATAATCACTTCCAAACTCCCCAGGGTTTTAAAAAGTGATACATATATGTCAATCATTGCGCATATTAGCGATAAAGAGGCAGAGTCTCGACTTTTAAAAGAATTTATCTCATTCCTTCTTAAAGATGAGAAAGCAGTAAATCAATTATGGAGTATTGGTTACAGTTATTTTGCACTTAAAGAGTTCAATAGGTCTCAAGACCTTTTGGCTCCAATCGTTATTTTTAAAGTAAGGGGTTCTGTGATGGCCTCAGAAGGGCATGAACCTGAAAGTAGGTTAAGAAATAGGTTAAAAGAGTGGGGGCTTCAACCTGACGTCGATTATAATTTAAATGATGTTGTCGTACATGATAAGAAATACGATTTAGAAAGAAAAACCAGGGCTTATGATTTTGTAATACCTTATAAAACAGTTGGATGGAATTCCGGATGGGATAATAGAATTTTTATTCAATGTCAATTTTACGCAGGCGATTCAGGAAGCGTATCGCATAAAAATGTTGACCAGGCAAAAAATTCTCGTGATTATATTAGTTCATTTGTAAAAAATCCAATTTTTGTAGAGTACGTAGATGGTGCAGGGTATTTCTCATCGTTAAATGGTGATCTAAAAAAATTGTTAAGCTATGATGATACTGCTGGTTTTTTTCAGATTAGAAGTGCTCCAATTCGTTTAAGAAGAGAATTCCAAAAATTAGGCTTTCTCACTCCTCTTGAAGTTGAACACGCTGTAGTCATAACCGATGGCTCAAAAAATAGTGTTTATACTTTGCTAAAGAGGGATGGATATGATGATAGAGAAATAGATCGTGTGTGGAATGAAAGCTTAGATCGAGAATTGCTTAAAACTAAAAATGGCAAACATTATCTGATCTCTGGAGGGAGGCGCGATATTGTACGTCGATATTCTTTGCTTGATTTAATTGCTGTGAATGGGGCCAGGTTGGATCAAAAAACAGTTAATGGTAAATCATTAATCCCAGGGTATGGCCCTTTTTTTGGGTTGGCTTTAGATGAGCTTGTTGAACACGCTACAAAGTCATTAAGGGAATTTTATGACGAAGTGTCTCACTCCAAAACATTTTTAAAAGATATCAGGTGGCTTTGCGAAGAGGGTTTGGTGCTTTCAAGATGATCTACTTCCTACTTGCAGCACATAAACGCCGTCTTTTTCATCCCGGAAGACCTGCGTTAAGACTTTTAAGAATGCCAGTGCCTTTTTATGTTCTTCTTCTGTCAACCGCTGGTAACTCTTTTGCAACTGGTTAAATTCAAAGATATTAAAAATAATATACTCGATCCCATCCGCTTTTAGAGCGGCAATAAATTCTTCAACGGTGCTGGTCTTTTCCAGGTATTTTTTTAAAATAGAATAATCATACCCGGAAGCAACGCGAAAAGGATGCTTTAAATAATAATTTCTTGCTTCGCCCACCAACAAGACACATGAGCCTGGCGGAATCTCTTTATTGGCAAAGGCAATCGCCTGGTAAGTGGGGAAGGTAAAGGATTTATACTCTTCCACACTCAGCCTGCCGGAAAAAAGATTATAGGAGCGGTACAGATTTTCGTGAAGCCCGAAAGCAGTCAGCACATTAAAACCGATAATAATAAAGAAAAGAACGGTCATTACCTTTTGAGAAATCGATTCGTAAGCAATTGCCACATAAATGGAGAGAAAGATAAAGGCAATATACCAGACACGGGTGCTCAGTTTGAAATTCGCCCCCACTAGTAGGGTCAACAGGGCAAAACCCAACAGGAGCAGCCGTTTTTCCCGTTTAATCACCAGGAAAGGCAAAAACATTAAAAAAAGCGGACCCACAATTCCGCCGGAGCCCAGTTCCTCGAATGAAAGACTTAAGGGAAATTTAAGCACATCCGTAAAGGAGTGAAACAATTTTTTTGCATCCTGCTCTAGCAGGGTAAAACGGGTGGCATCCCAGTATTGAATTTTGTTGTCAAAGTAGTGGTGGAAAAAAGGAAAAATGGGATTGCCTGTAAACATATAATTTTTTACCGTTAAGGGCACCAGTATGGCGATAATGATCAGACCGATAATCACCAATTGTTTCAAGTAGGTGGGAAGATGTTTCTCCCTGATGGATTTGATGAAGTAGAGCAGGAGAAAAACTGCCAGGGGAATGCAGTTGGTGTATTTGATTCCTATGGAAAAACCCCAGAACAATGCGGACAGGTATTTTTTATCTTTGAGAAAATGATAAACGCCCAGGAGCACAAACAACGCGGATGGCAGGTCGTTTTTAACGGCTGTGATTAAAAAAATGCTCATGGGCATGGATACGATAGTCAGGAGCAGGATATGGCGTTTGTTGATTTTGAAATGGTCGACTGCGAAATCCAGAGCCGAGAGGATAAGTATTACCCCCATCAACATGTGGAAGAGGCGTGGTACCAGGTCTCCGGCGAATACGGCCGGGATCAGTGAAATCTCATAATAAATAAAGGTATTGGCGTAAAAAAATTGCGGGGTGGCAATAAACCCGCCGTTTTGCAGGTAGAGATTGGGAATTCCCAGGTGATAGGCCAGCGAGTCATAAAACGAAGGAGGCAGAGACGCATAAATAAGAGGAAAAATAAAAATAAGGTATTCAAAGGCCGGGCGTTTGAGAAAAGCCCGGAGGTTTTCTATAAAGTATAACGACGATTTCCGGTCCTTATTTTTTAATATAAAAAGCAAGAAGAAAAGCGGTGCCAGGTAAAAAAGGATGAGAACCCAATGAGAAAGTATTTTGAACAGGGAGACCAGGTAAAAGAAAAAGGTCGTAAATATCAACCCCACGGCAATAGCTGAACTGAACCCGGTAGGCTGGCCGGTTTCCATGTTTTTGTTTTGCTTATGACCGAAAAGGCTCATAAAAATGGAACCGTAGATATACAAAACAAGAACCAGGTAGAGGGCTTTTGCCAGGGGGAGAATGATGTGAAGTATATAAGAAGACGTTACCAGGTTCAGG
>WVZO01000532.1 GCA_011772425.1 Candidatus Aminicenantota bacterium | reverse complement strand
CCGGTATCACTGGCAAGGGAAAACCGTGAATATGCCTATTATATTCGGAAAGGGTCCTTAACCGTTCGTGCCGGGTATCAAGATGAAATGGAACTGATGGGGCTGGCGGCAAAAATTCCCTTCGATGACCGCATGCATCATACTGCAACTCCCGAAGACCTTGACCTGGGGCTGATACGCACATATCTGCGCCAGGTAAAAAGCGACTTGTATGAATTGTCTGTGAATATGAACTTTGTTCAACTAAGTCGACAGATGAATATTGTAGATGGGCCAGAAGAAGCAGTTCGTCCCAAAAACGCTGGTTTGATGTTTTTCAATGAGCAGCCCGACCGTTTTTTTCCACAAACCCAGATCGATGTTGTACACTTCCCTGAAGGGCCTGGGGCAGACAGTTTTACAGAAAAAATTTTCAAGGGTCCGCTTAATCGTATGCTGGCGGAGGCACTCTCTTATATTAAAAGTACCGTGATCCATGAAAAGATCATCAAATATTCTGACCGCCCTGAAGCGTCCCGCTGTTTTAACTATCCCTTTGCCGCTATTGAAGAAGCACTTTGTAATGCGATATATCACCGATCCTATGAAATCAGGGAACCTGTGGAGGTACGTATTTTGCCTGACAGGATCACGGTGACCAGTTTCCCGGGACCGGATCGCTCCATCAGCAGTGAAGATATAAAACAATTCCGCTTCCTTGCCCGCCGGTATCGAAATCGAAGAATCGGTGAATTCCTCAAAGAATTGGACCTAACCGAAGGACGCGGCACAGGAATTCCAAAAATACTAAGAAAGATCAATGCCAACGGTTCACCTTTACCCATTTTTCTAACCGATGACGATAGAACTTATTTTGTAGTAGAATTCCCCATCCATCCGGCATTTCTACCGGGAAAAAACAAAAAAGAAATCAATTCGGAAAGAGTGTCGAAGAAAATCATCGAACTTCTGCTGGAAAATTCCAATCTGACCATACAGGACATTTCACGACACTTGCGAATCTCTACCCGTGCTGTTGAGAAACAAATTCATTCACTAAAAGAAGCCGGTCAATTAAAACGGAAGGGAGGTCGAAAAACCGGATGGTGGGAGGTGAAAGAAAAATAGAATGAAGAATGGTGCCAGGTACTTTATTCACTCAATGAGATCGTCCTCGGTACGTGTAAATTTGTAAATTTCCGACAAAATAGACTGGAAGCTAATGATTATTTACCTGGCACTTAATCTTCCTCTCTTCTTCGCGTTCCTTCGCGGCTAAAATTAGTGTTTCCCTTTCTTACGCAAAATTGCGTCTTTTTCATTCGCGATAGTTAAGGTATAAAAAGACAGGCGAGAAGTACAGAAAAAAAGTTCGGAAAAGAGTTCGGAAAAGAATTTGAGAAAACCTGGAAAAAGCTTCACAGAAAATGATTCCACGGTATTCCCACCTTAAAAAATCAAAAAAAAGGTTCGGAAAAGAGTTCGGAAAAGAAATTATGAGTGATGAATGATTACCCCTGCATTTTATTGACAATTATCTGCGAAACCTGTAAAATAAACCTTCGGTATCTCCTTTAGTAACTTTATTTTGAGACTATGGGAGATTGAGATAAAGGTGAAGCTTTTAGAAACAGCAGGCGCCATCAAGGTGAAAGAATGAATTTACCAATCAATATCAACGACATCCTGACCGGACGTTCCGTGGAATGGGAACGCCTGGAATTCAAGGCCGGTTGGAATCCACAAGAGGTAATCCGTACGCTGTGCGCCTTTGCAAATGATTTCCACAACCTGGGGGGTGGGTACCTCGTTATCGGTATAAATGAAGATAAAGGGTGCCCCATCCTACCTCCCACTGGCCTGCCCAAGAACCAATTGGACGCAATACAGAAAGAGATTATCGAACTGGGTCATCGTATCATTCCTTATTACCACCCGGTAATTTCTCCGTATGAAATCCAGGGCAAACATATCCTGGTGTTGTGGGCGGCAGGTGGACAGAGCCGTCCTTATAAAGCACCGGTATCACTGGCAAGGGAAAACCGTGAATATGCCTATTATATTCGGAAAGGGTCCTTAACTGTTCGTGCCGGGTATCAAGATGAAATGGAACTGATGGGACTGGCAGTAATAAAGGGGACCGGTGCATTACTTTATTACTTTCTTCGGTAGAAAAAATTTTGGGTTTTCAAAAGGATTTGTGTATAGGCATTAAATATTCCTTATTGGGGCTTGGTGAATTATATTTCGTCTCCCCCAATCTGTCAACGTAACCACGTAAACAAAAATTTTTTTTGCTGAAAAGAGTACAAAAAAAATTTTTGCGGGCAAGCCCGCGTGGTGACGTTGACTGATTGAGTGAGTCGAAATCCTTCCCAGCTAAGCCCCAAAAAGGAAAAAAATATTTTGGGGGCCAAAATATTCCTACGACTTAAAGATTTTTTGCCTGGCGGCCTATTTTACCATAATTCACTTAAACAGGTAGTAATTATTACTTATTAATGATCTTAAATACAAATATTTCTCCGTCAGTTGTTGCCAGGTATAATAGATTGTCATCATAAACGAGTCTTTTCTCCACCGGACCGGCTATATCATCATCTATAATAGACTTTTCTCCCATTTTGCTGGCGAGATCCAGTCGTTTTATTATTTCACCATCAGAAGAAATATGTAACAACCCAGTCTTGGTGATAATCCCAAAGCCTTCTCCACAAGCGATCACACCAACAAATAATTCTTTTGTTTTTGGAAATTTGATTGATTGTTTGGTTTCTGAAGGTAATTTTCTTTTATTGACCTTTTCTATCCGTTCAAAAAAGTTATCAATATCCATAGACTGTACTTTTTCGCTTTCGAGCTTGAATTTAAAATTTTTCTTTTTTATTTCTTTCTCGCTCAACTCAAAATATACGGTTTCTTTTGTAAAAAATGCCCAGAGTTTGTTATTGTCTGATACTATAATTAAACGATTGTAAAAGGGAGCAGGAAACCAGGGGGCCGGGATCGTTTTTTTACCGGGGCGAGCTGCAAAAACCAATGATGAATCATCAAAGGATGTTAACTCTTTGCCTGATATAACCTCTTGTAAACTGAGCCTGTAATAAATTCTTCTATCCTGTTTCTTTTCCATTTTTTTGGTCAAGTAATAAAGTTTATTATTGGCAAAATAGACATTCTCTACAAAACCTTTCAATCGTATATTATTTTTATGCTTTCCATCAGCATCATACACGGAAATCTTATTAAAAAAATCAGCAGCAATTATTTCATCTTTTGTTACAATAAAGTCAATCAAGTTTTTATATTCGCCTGGACCTTCTCCAATTCTTCCGATTGTTTTTTCTATCTTGCCTTCATTGGATAACATCACGATTTCTTTTGGTGTTTGAAAGAATATTTTTTTTTCTTTCACTACCAGTTTAACGATAAGGTCTTCAACTTCAATTTTTTGGATAAGTTTTAATTCACCGGCACATAAAACGCCAGTGATGAATAATAAAAACAACATTTTCTTAAGCATTTATTCTTCCTCCTTCTAAAGGGGACCGGCGCCTAACTTTATAACTTTATTATTCTTTTCGGTAGAAAAAAGTGTCCATAGTAAAAAGTTTTTATGGCCAGGCAAGTATAATCTACTCCTCGAAATAATCATTATCAATCTTTTTCAACTCAAAAACCTGGTTGATTTCTACTCCCACATTAAATTGCATCATCAATTGTACCAATTGCTTACCATCAATCAAAATAATCCTATTCTCAATACCGTCAACAAACTGTTGAGCTTCACCGGTAAAATCAGATGTAGTTATAAATATTCCTTTTTTTGCACGCTTGCCCTGCAATGCCCCGGCAAATTTCTGAACTTCTGGCCTGCTAACACGATTCTGCTTCTGCCAACGCTTGGCCTGGATGTAAATCTTATCCAAGCCCAATCGATCTTCACTGATAACTCCATCTATGCCCTCATCTCCGGTGCCGCCAATGGCTTTACCTGCTTCCTTCCTCGAACCTCCATATCCCATCGCTAATAAAAGATCAATGACCATCCTCTCAAAAAATTCAGGCGTACTGGATTTTAATTTATTTAACAATTCGTCTTCCACTTCTCTGTTTAATCTTTGAAAGGCTTCTTCAAGCTCTTCTTCCGGTGTTTTTTCTTCTTCCTTTGCCTTGTTTTCCTTTGTATCATCTTCTATCTTTTTGAAATCTTTAATGAAGTCACGAAATTCAGGGTATTGTTTTAAGGTCTCATTGGTTATCTCGTCCGGATTTTTTTTTAACAAATTCAGTCCTCTTTTTGTAATCTTGCTGTATCCCCTCCTGGGGATATCGATAAGCCCGGCTTTTTTAAGATAGGTCCTGGCCCATCCTACTCTATTGTCAATAATGCGCTGCTTACCACTGGGCAGCATCTCATGACGTTCGTCATCACTGAGTTTAAATACTTTTACCAGATGAATGACGCATTGACTTAAAGGATATTCTTCTCCATCAGCAAGAAATTGAAGCAACGGTTTCATACAGGCTTGATAATCTGGTATAGCCATATCATTCTCCTTGTTACCAATATTCTACTGAACCTGCTTACCTGAAACCTCAGGTTGTTCAAGGTAACAGAGACAGGTTTATTTATAATGTTCTATAATACTATAAAGCAGAAAAATATACAATACTTGAAATAGTCGAAAGCCGAACCGGAGAAGAAAGAGACAGGCAAAAAGGTCAGCCGGTAAGAGGGCAGAGGGTCAGTGAGTCAGATGTGGCAGTACTTTTTTTCAAAGCTTTCAACCGCTGGTTTTATTTGCGGGAAGGAACATTCAAGGGGACTCAGTTTTAATAAACCCGGAAGAGACAACTTTTTTTGATTTTTTAATTTCTCATTCAACACCGATGTTTCCAAAAGGTAAAACCTCCATTGATTCAAATTCAACGGGTCAACAGTCTGTTTATCCTTATGGTCTAAAAGGCAGAAAATATAAATGTCAGCCCGCCTCTTCTTTTCAGGTGAGTATGTATTTGTTTCAGCACACCATCCTGTTGTGGGAGCAATATCAAATATGATTTTAGAGAGTTTGTCTTGATACCAGCTTTGTAAATAGGCAGCGGATTTAACTTCTATTTTGAGACCTTTTTGAGTTTTGAAGTCAAAGTCATCCCATTCTCTTCTTACCATCATATCCAATTCCAGTGCAGAAGCGACGATAAATTCTCGCCCTTATTCCGGCTGAAGCAAGAGAAGAAAGGGACAGGCAAAACGTGCCGCCTTCGCGGTTAAGAAAAGAAGTGGTTTGTTTTAAGAAAAGTAAAGGGCATCCACAGGTAAAATGTAGATGCTCCTTTACTTTGTTATGATTTAGTTTTTCACGATCTCAAAATCATCTCCGGAGGCATTAAATTTAGAGCCTGTCCTGTTCAGGTATATGGTAACACTGGTATTAGAGGCCCCGGTGGTAAAGGTAATCGACTCCTGGACATAATTTTTAAAATCTGTGAATTGTACGGTCTGGTCAGCGCCGCCGTAATTGGAGACACCCAGGTAGAGACCGGCCTGGGATTTTGCTATGCCCCAGGCAGATACGGTATAAGTGGTATTGGCACACAGACCGGTGATCACCTGTTCCACGCGACTGCCGGCTCCATCCAGGCTAACGGCATAGGAACCGGAATGGGAGTCGGAAATGATACTAACGCTTCCTGTATCGGTCCAACCTGATGTGGTACCGGTTTCAAACCCAGGGTTGGTGATTTCACCGATACAAGAGCCAGCGGGTAGGACAGTAATATAGCCGACTTTGGTTTCGGTATCGCTGCCGTAGGGATTGGTGGCGACCAATGTCACGTCATAAGTGCCGGCGGTATTATAGGTGATAGTCATGGGATGCTGCTCCGTACTGGTGCCGGGTGTGCCGCCCTCAAAGGTCCAATCCCAGGCGTCGGGATTATTGGTAGACAGGTCGGTGAAGGCTACGGTGTCACCTTCGTTAATGGTGGTAAAACTGGCTTCGAAATCCGCCACCGGCGGTTGACCGGTTCCCGGACCGATATCTGCGGTGTAATCTTCCACTTCTCCATAGGTAAAGGTTTCGCAGGGAGTCGGATAGCCGGCATACTTCATGGATACCCTCATCCGGGTTACGATATCCACGCCGCTTTGCACGGTGAAACTGCCGCTGACAGTTGAAGAACCGAAACCGCTGAACACTTCTTCGCCGGCATCTTCAAAATCATGGTCCCCGTTATAGTCGATCCAGATTTTCCAGTATTCGGTATAGGTGGAGCCGGAAAACCCGGGGGTTAATACGACATTAACGGTATCACCCGCGGTTAAGTTGCAGGTGATGGAGGTGAAATCCGTGTATCCGGCGGCACCTGAGGGGTTATTCATGGTACCCACCTGGACTCCGGCAATCCACTCCATGCTGAAGATATTCCCCTGTGACGCACAGTAGGGTTTTTCAGCGACGTTGATATAATCGACCTTGGTTTCGGTATCGCTGCCCACAGAATTGGTGGCGGTTAAGGTCACCGTATACGTACCCGGTGTATTATAGGTGATTGTCGGGTTTTGATCCGTGCTGGCGGCAGGTGTGCCACCATCAAAGGTCCAATCCCAGGCAGTGGGAACGTTGGTGGATAGATCGGTAAAATCGACGCTGTCACCGGCGGCAATATCGGTGTAGCTGGCGACAAAATCAGCAACCGGCGGCTGCAGGGTGGTAACGGTTATATAATTGACTTTGGTCATGGTATCGGTGCCTGCCGAATTACTAACAGTTAACGTCACATCATAGGTTCCCGGTGTGTTATAGGTGATGGTTGGATTTTTCTCCGTGCTGGTGGAAGGCGTGCCTCCGGGGAATGTCCAATCCCAGGACGTGGGGTTGTTGGTGGACAGATCGGTAAAGTTGACACTGTCGGTTGCCATGACAGTGGTTTTGTCTGCAGTGAAATCAGCCACGGGCGGCTCAGGATTAACCGGGGGCGGACCTTCCGGGGTGCCGGGGGTGCGGAGCTGGACCGAGGCGTCACCGAAACAGGTCCAGGTATCGGCCATATCCTCTCCGCCGGCGCCGTTCAAATCGATCATTTTGAATAACCCGTTAACAAAAACACCACCAAAGGTCCGTTTCGGTCCTGATACCGAGACTAAGAGGTCAACCATCTCATCCTGGGCGTCCATGGGCGGGTTCCAGGACTGGTTAATGGTGGACCCGGCGTGGGCAACAGCACCGGTGGGATTGCCGTTATTGGTGGCCCGCAGCCATGATTCGCAGAAACAGGTAATACTCTTGAAATTACCCACCACACAGGCCACAGAGAAAACAGCCGGCAATTCCCACTCATTGACGAGGGCATCAACATTGGAATTGCAAAAGGTCCAGCCGCAGGTCCAGCAGGTGTTACTGCCGTGACCGCAGTACCACATGGTTCCGGCACCATTATTGATCAGGTTTGCCAGGTTCGCCGTGCTGCCGCCGGTCTGGTGATTGGTATAGGTGGTATAACCATAGCCAGCCAGGTCAGCAAGGAGATTATTGACGTGTTGATAGTCGTACTCACCGTTATGGCCCGGTCCTTCCGCAGAACCCATGCCGATGGCATTCCTGAAAAAAGCGGCAGATGAGAGTACATCCCGTTCATAATGGATGGTCCGGTCCACCTGCGTGGTTACATGAGCGACGGTTTCAGCAGAGAAACGACCCACAAAAATGTCCAGGTAATGGTCGTTACCCACGATATAACCGTAGTTATTGTCCGAATCGCCGGCCGTGGTACTGGAAGTGGGCACCTGGGGATGGTCACCTACAATCAATAAGAAGGTCAAACCATTGGTGTTGTAATAATTCTCCACATAGGTTTTTAAGGCAGCGGAACTGCCAATGGTGGAATAATCAACAAGGTCGACGTTGTAACCGATGCTCTGTTTCCAGGAGACAAAATCCGACATTTCACTCATAAAACCGTTGTAACAAATAACCAAGTAATTGCCGAGATCATCCGGTAACGGGGTGTACTCTTCCTGGGAATAGTTGAGAAAATGCCTGGCATAAACATTATCGAATGCCGGGTCCACACTGCGAAGAGATTCCCTGGGGTTTAAGATGTTTTCGCCCCTTTCCCCGGTGGTGGAAATTTTGACAGTCATCCGGGAATACACCCGCAGTACTTTTGTGACCGGGTTGTACTGGAAGGGATTGACAATAACGGCCTGACCCCGGAAATCCCTGATAATGTAAGGGCTGCCCAACTCTGCCAATGTCCCGGGGTAGAAATCGTTAATTTGATATTCCCGGCCATATTCATAGGGGACAGTATCCGGGTCTACCGTTCGTAATAAATTACCTTTGGAGGGCGCGATGTCAATGTTTTTGATTTCAGTAAACAAGGAATCAATGACTTCCACTTTCATTCGGGCTTGATCAGGGATGATAATCGCTGCGGCTGACTTTAATAACTCCGGGGCACCTTTCACCAGGAATTGTCCTGTTCCGGGTGCCACCAATTCCTTGGCATTACCCTGCGGTGTCTTTACGTTCTTGAAATCATAGGAATTGATTTCAAAACTCAACACCGTCTCATTAATGTTCGAAGAGACAAGGGTGGCACCATTGAAGTCCGAACCTTTGTCCTTCTTCGCATACATACCTGTTATGCTTACCAATAGTAAACATAACATCATACACATTAGCTTCTTCATTTTTAATATACCTCCTTTATTAGATTTTTTGATGTGATTGCTCCGGGGATGTTTGCTCTCAATGACATCTTCATTAAATGGCCTTACCTCTTTTTCTTATGTATAAAATCGCAGTTGAATCTCACTGCTAATTTGGCTGAAAGGTTGGGACGTAATAGTAAATAGTAATTTAGGTGAGCGCATTTGTCAATCCGCCAAAAGTGGTAATTTTGGTATTAAAAAAAAATAAAAATTTGTACAACTAAAGTATGACATTTTATCATTTGGTTGTACTAGGAGAAAAAAGAAGCAGGAAGCCATGATTAAAATTGCTGTAATTTATCGAAAGGGCTTGAATATTTCCGAAAAAATCATTATACTTAGTGCCTAAGGAAAACAAGGAAATAAATGAGGTATTTAATATTTAGCGACATACACAGCAACCTGGAAGCTTTTGAAGAACTGCTCAAATTGAAAGCGGTAAAAGAAGCAGACAAGTGCTTGTTTTTAGGGGACCTGGTGGGCTACGGTGCCAACCCTGACGAGATCATCAGCCTGTTCCAGGAAATGGAAAACATCATCTCCATCCGCGGAAATCACGATAAAGTGATTGCCAACCTGGAATCTTCATCCTTGTTTAACCCGGTGGCAGCGTTTTCTGCCGAGTGGAGCAAGCTCCACATTACCGATTCCAACGAGGAATTCCTGAAGGAGCTGAAAAAAGGACCGGAATTGGTGGACCATTTTATAACCATATGTCACGGTTCTACCTTTGATGAGGATTACTATGTATTCTCCATGTTTGAAGCCGTGGAGTCCTTTAAATTCATGGAGACTTCCATCGGGTTTTTCGGTCATACTCATTTCCCGGTGATCTACCTGATGCGAAATGAAAAGATCGACATTGTCCCGTTGAGCGAGGAAACCAAGATCAAACTGGACCCCAATACCCGTTACTTGATTAATCCCGGTTCCATCGGTCAACCCAGGGATAAAAATGCAAAGTCCAGTTATATTATTTTTGATTCAACCAAAAAAGAAATCCTTTTTAAACGATATGATTACAATGTAAAAGAAACCCAGCGAAAAATAAGAGAAGCCGGATTACCGGAAATCCTGGCCAGTCGCCTGGAGGCCGGCATATAAATCGCTGGTACGGAGGTACAAGGTACAAAGTACAACGTACGGAGGTACACCGATGAGTAAAGAACAACTCAAAAAATTAATCAACGGTATCCTGGCTGAACGGCGAGATAGGGTTTACGAAAGAATGGATCAGGTCACCAATAACATTATCATCCAACTGGAAAACTTGAAAGAATTGGGTGACTTCCAGGAGTACTCTATCCCGGAAGATTTTGAATTGTATGAAAAACCCAAGGAGGGCACAACAATCAATATACTTCATCGTTATATCAGAAAGCTTTCGTTTTCTGCCAACCAGTTGGATTTGATTAATAATTTCCTTGAGGGGGTCAATCAATTTTGTACCAGGGCGGCGTTGTTCCTGTTGAGAGAAGATAAACTGGTGGGGTGGAAAGGAAAAGGGTTTTCTGCAGTGGAAGGAGCTATCGGAGATGAAGAAATAAAGAAAATCTTCTTTTCACTTTCTGCCAATACGATCTTTAGATATGTGCTGGAAAAGCAAAAATCCTATTCGGGTCGTCCTACATCCCAGGCGGATGACCACATCATATACAGCCGGTTTGGTGGCCCAATTCCTAAAAAAATTTTCACGCTGCCGTTTTTTGTAAAAGGGAAACCCCAGGCTGTGATTTATACCGACACCTTTGCCGGCAAGCCCATTGGTGAGAAAGAAATTGAAATGATTGCCACTGTCGGAGAAATGAGCCTCGACCTCTTGCCGCTGCGGCAAAAAATCCTGGCAAAAATTAAAACCCGGGAATACCCCGAAGAAGAAGAGGAGGCCCCTTCTGAACAACCGGATGCTGACGACCTGACAGTGGCTTCAGTTAAAGAAAATGACCCGGAACGCCTGGCACGGGTAATTGTCAACGATATCTACCTCTACAATAAAAATAAAGTGGACGATGCACTAAACACCGGCGAGAACCTCTACGAGGCTCTCCAAAATACCATCATGCAATCACGGGAACTATACCTTAATAAATTCACCGACCTATCCCCTTTTGAAAAACAATTGGTGGATACCCTTGCCAGGGGAAGAAGAGAATTATTAAAAGGTTACCATTTTGAAAAAATATAATCATAAAACGTGAAAAGTGAAACGTGAAAAAATTGAAAATAAAAATTTCAATTTGTTTCATTACATCCTCCTACTGGAGTTTACACTTGTCTTTTCATTTGCGGCTTCATTGGTCACGTTAACCATAATAAAAGGAAAACCTGGATCAGCGGAGGACAGGAAAAAAAACAATTATCACGACTTGTATCAAAATTACAGCGTTTTAAAAGCCTTCCTCAACCTCCCCATAAGAACCGAACCCATCCAGGACCCCGAGTCTGAAATTGACAATCCCTTTATCATCGATATCTTAAAATTGAAAACCGCGGAATCCTACCTGGAAGAAAAACAATACGACCCCATGGGAAATATCATCCTGAAGTTGGATTCAAAAGACCAACATCCCTTTATCATTGAGAAAAAAGATAAACTCTACTTAAAATACCTCTATTTTAAAAAAAAGTACAGGGAATTCATCACTCAATGGGAAAAAAAGACCAGAGATAGAAAAGGAGGCAAACGTTACCAAAAGCAGCTGGAGTCACTGGAATTCAAATTATTTTTGCTCAGCAGTTATATCAACACCGGGAATAACAATAAAGCCTTTGCTATGTTTAAGGAGTTGTTCGGGAAAAATAATCTTAAACGCTTTGAAGCATATATTTCAAAGAGAACGTTAAGCCGGTTTCTCCGCCGATTGGATGAAAATTACTGGTTTAAAAAATTCAAATTCCTGGCCGGAACCAGCCAGTATTCCGAATTTTTAAGGGAAAAAAAATACGTCAGAGCCCCGCAGTTGATTAACCTTTTTTATGCAGAGTTTCAGTACCAACAGAAACAGTACCAACGGTGCCAGAGATACCTGCGAAAAGTTACCAGTGAAAAACTATTAAGTTATAAAGAACGAATCATCTTAAAATTGAATATTAGGGATGATAACACCGTGGATTTGTTTAAACAGTTGGATGCCTTAAAAAGGGACCCGGCTATTTACCAGGAGGTGTTGTTAGATGCTGCCAGTATCCTTTTGATAAAGGGAGAACCGGACCTGTCCCTGGACCTTTATGCCAGGTATATCGATAATGCCAAATACCTCCAACTGCTGCGCTCTTTTATATCGACTCTAAACCTGTCTTTACCCATTAGAGATGCCAATTACTGGAAAACCCTGTGGTTGTGTGCCTGGATTCATTACCGGAAAAATAATAAAGAGAAAGCCCGGGATTATTTCAAGCAAGGAATGGCTTCTTCGATTACCCCCTATAGGATTGCCAACCACTACTGGTATTACCGGTTGAAAAAGAATCCGGCAATTGACCTGGACAACTATCCCTTTACCTACTATTACATCAAAACCAAACAGGGAAACATAGATGCCGCCGCGAGTTTAAAATCCTTTATTGGCCTGCTGAACCACAAGCAGGAACCGCAATTTAAAGGTGTAATTGCACGTTTGCAGGCGTTGGTGCATTACAATCTAATGGATGAGGCCGTGGATTTCATCCACTGGGCCCTGGATGAAAAAAAGAGGAATCTCTCTATCTCGGATAGACATACCTTGATGCTCATTGAATCCATTATTTACCTGAGGCAGCAGAATCTTGCCATGGCGTTTATCCGTTTCCGGGATAATTTTGCCTGTTATCGCTGTGTTCGTTTGCCGCAGTTTTTAAGCCGGATATCTCTCCCGGTTAAGTACAGGGAGCTCATCCATCGATACAGCGCAGAGCATCAAGTGGACCGGGCATTGGTTTTTTCTATTATCCGGGAAGAGAGTTTTTTCCGGCCGGATGCGGTATCCTATGCCGATGCCCGCGGCTTAATGCAGTTGTTACTTAAAACCGCCCGGAAAGTGGCCTACCCCCACGGTATTAAAGTATCCAGGAGAGACCTCTTTGACCCGGAAACCAATATACGGTTTGGGATTGAATATTTGAAGTTCTTGTTGAACAAGTATAATGGCAAATGGCACCTGGCCCTGGCAGCTTACAATGCCGGTGACCACCGGGTGGATGAATGGCTGCAGCATTTTGGCAGGGCTGCTGAGGATGAATTTATCGAAATGATTCCCTTTACTGCCACCCGAAATTATGTTAAAAATATCCTGAGAAATTATTATTATTATAAATTTTATTATGGTGAAGGCAGTAATTAATGGAACCACGAAGGCACGAAGGGCACGAAGGTATTTACAGTGCGGTAAAAAGCACGAAGATGAATGAGGTGATATATCAATGAATGCTCAAAAGAAAAAAGTTGGTATTTTGTTCGGTGGTCAGTCTGCCGAACACGAGGTTTCGGTAAAGTCCACGGAAGCCCTGTACAATAACCTGGATAAAGACAAATTCTCTCCCCTGTTCATTTACATATCCAGGGATGACGGCTTGTGGCGCGTGATCGCGGAAAAGAGTTTTATTCAAAAGGATTTCTATTCCAAACCGGGCTATTCTTTTGCCCCCTGGCTGAACCAATCCTTCGACAGGCTGGAGGCCGACATCTATTTTCCTATGCTGCACGGGCCCAACGGCGAAGACGGCAAAATCCAAAGCCTGTTGGAACTGGCAGGCAAGCCTTACGTGGGTGCCAACCCTGTGGCTTCTGTCCTGGCAATGGATAAAGTCGTATCTAAAGCACTGTTTCAAAAAGCCGGTCTAAACGTGGTAGATTATTTGTTTTTCGAGGCCAACGATTATTCCCACATTAAGGAAGCAATTGCCAAACACCTTGATTACCCGGTATTTATCAAACCGTCATGTATGGGATCATCGGTGGGCATATCAAAAGTGGCCGGGGAAGATCAATTAAAGGCTGGGGTAGACCTGGC
The DNA here is from genome assembly GCA_011772425.1 of Candidatus Aminicenantota bacterium. Classification (GTDB taxonomy): domain Bacteria; phylum Acidobacteriota; class Aminicenantia; order UBA2199; family UBA2199; genus JAKAGC01. The sequence goes on along the minus strand of WVZO01000532.1, from coordinate 4,141 downwards.
CTTCCGCTACGACCGCAAGGTGCTGGTGGAGAAAGCCGTGGATATTCATGAAATCGAAGTCTCGGTAATGGGAAACGAGGAAATCATGGTATCCCGGCCGGGTGAATTGATTCCTCACCGGGAGTTTTACGATTACAACGATAAGTATATCAATGGGAAAACCATGTTTCATATGCCTGCCCGTTTGCGAGCGGACGTGGAAGAAGCTGTACGCCAAACAGCCGGAAAAGCTTATAAAGCCCTTTTCCTCAATGGAATGGCACGGGTGGACCTCTTTATCGAGAAAACAACCGGCAAAATCTACACCAACGAGGCCAATACCATACCCGGGTTTACGGAAATCAGTATGTTCCCAAAGTTGTGGAGTTTACAAGGAATTACCTTCACAGAGCTGGTCACCCGCCTGATCGATTACGGTTTCCAGTATCATCAAAAGCATAAAGCAGCCACAGATAGAGGGCAGTAGGAAGTGAAAATCTTAGCGATTGATTTTGGCATGAAACGAATGGGGTTTGCCATTGGCAATACCATCATAAACACAGCCGTGCCCATCGCACCTATTGGCCGGAAAAATTTAACGCAGGTTGTTGAACACATCAAGCAGTTGGTTTTTGACTATGAGATCGACCGGATTTTGTTGGGGTATCCGTTAAACATGGACGGCAGCAAAAGTCCCATTACCCAACAGGTGGAGCACTTTGCCCGGCGCCTGGAAAAATCCCTGACCCCGGGTATTGAAATTGAGTTTATGGATGAGCGGCTCAGCAGCTTTGAAGCGGAAGAGGAGTTAAAAGCGCTTCACAAGGATTACAAAAAACGAAAAAAAATCCTTGATTCAATGTCAGCGCTGGTGATCCTGCGGCACCATATGGTTATGGAGAACAGAAAATGAAAACCAAAAAAAAGTCACGTGGAAAAAAAGGAATAAAAAAGTTTTTTATTACCTTCGTGTTATTACTGATCATTGGAGCGGTATTAATCAGCATTGATTTTTATCATAAAGTCTTTACCCCTTATGCGGGTTACGGTGATACCACCACAATTATCATTAAAAAAGGTTCTTCCGTATCTGCCATTGGCAGGATGCTTTACCGGAACAAGATTATCTCCAACTATTATTACTTCAGGATTTATTACCGGTTATTTTTTAACCACCTTAATTTCAAAACCGGTGAATACGAGTTTGACCGGCCCATGACCATGAAAGAAGTTATCCAGAAATTGTATGAGGGCAAGGTGGTGCTTTACAAAGTAACCATCAAAGAGGGATTAATCATCAAAGAAATTGCCGAACTTCTGGCAAAACAACCTTCTCTCAATATCGATGCGCAAGAGTTTATCCATCATGCCAGGTCAACTCAATTGATTCAATCGCTGGACCCTGAGGCCCCAGATCTGGAGGGTTATCTTTTCCCGGACACGTATATGGTGAGGAAAGAGATCACTGCCGAAGAGATGGTGGAATTAATGGTCACTCGTTTTAAAGAGAATTTATCGGATTCCATGAGGTGGCGGGCGGATGAACTTAAATTATCGATGCGTGATGTGGTAACGTTGGCCTCGCTGATTGAGAAAGAGACCTCAGCCAGGGAAGAACGGTTTTTGATTTCTTCGGTTTTTCACAATCGTTTGCGCATTGGCATGGCGCTGGCCTGTGATCCCACGATCATCTATGCTTTAAAACGGGACAACCTTTACAGGGACAAATTGGGATGGAAGGAGTTAAAATATGATTCTCCTTACAACACCCGTTTATATAGGGGACTGCCGCCCGGTCCGATTTGCAATCCCGGTTATTATTCCATTGAAGCCGCGCTTTACCCGGAGAAGACGAAGTATCTTTATTTTGTGGCCAAGGATTACAGGAGTCACCATTTTTCAGAGACCTTAAGAGAGCACAATTGGGCGGTTCGCAAGTACATTATCAATCGAAATAGGAATTGAAGGAGCAGGGCGCAGGGGGCAGGGAGGAAGCGAGGAAGCGAAGAAACGAAGAAGAGAAGAAAGTGAAAAGATAAGTTTAAGGTTTCCCCAAAGGTTTGAAGCAACAGCCTTCTTATCGATTTATTTCAACTTCAAACGTGGTCACTTAACTGTTTGATCCTGGTAAGGAAACCTTTAGATGGCCCGGATGGGCCTTCTATGGCTGCCCTCGCCGAGGGCCGAGGGCCAGGAGGCGTGCGGCATTTTCACCATATATTCCTGCTTTTTCTTCCGGGGAGATTTGTAATTGGTCAATGCTGTTTTTCATTTGTGTCAAGCTTCCGATCTGGTGAGGATAATCGCTCCCGGCAACCAGGTGATCCGGTCCTGCAAAGTCAATAGCAAGCTGCAAAGCGTGGATATCGAAGTTGACCGTATCATAATAAAATTCTTTCAGATACGTGCTGGGGGGGCAGCTAATATTTTCTCGGCACTCTTTAAATGCATGGTAACCTCGATCGAGTCGTTCGGCGAGATAGGGAATGGCACCGCCCAGGTGACCCAGCACCCAGGTGATACCGGGAAATTTTTCCACTACGCCGCTGAACACTAATTTTGAAGCCGCAAGTGTGGTATCAAAGGTGAATCCCACAAGCGGCATGAGCCAGTAATCGGTCATCGCTTCTACGCCAACCGGAAACGATGGATGAATATAAAAAACAGCATTCAATTCATCGGCTTTTTCATAAAGTGGCCAGAATTGTTTATCGCTCAGAGCAATACCGTTCACATTGCTGTACACCATGACACCTTTAAAGCCCAGTTGGTCAAACACACGGATCAGCTCTGTTACCGACGCTGCCGGATCGTTGAGCGGGAGTGTTGCTAAAGCAGCAAACCGGTCAGAGCGTTCCCGGACAATCCGGGCAAAACTGTCATTAACCATTTGTGCCAGTTCAACCGAGCGTTTGGGTGATTCGATATGGGTCCCCGGTGTTGTAAACGTAATGATCTGTTTATCGATTCCCGCTTTTTCCAGTACCTGGGCGCGGAAATCGATATCTCTGTGCCCGGGGACAAGAATATTGTAATCACCGGGATAATGTAACAACGGGTTATTCTCATTATCGTAGGTTACTTTAATATTACTTGAACCGGTTTCCAACGCCTTTACATATTCAGGCGGATAAAAATGATTGTGGAAATCAATAATTGTCATGTTTTTCTCTCCTTTTCATTTTTTTCAGAGTTCATCATCTTAGGCGAAAAACGAAATAAAGCTTTTTATATCACAGTTCTGATAAGATTGCAAACAAAAAACAGGGAAAAAGGCAAAAAGGCTCAGTCAAGAAATTCAGCAACAATTTTTGCTCGTACAATCGGAGCTTTTACCGGTACATCTCTAACTTTTGCCGGAACAATCGGGTTTTTTGTCGGAACATCTCCATTTTTGGCCGGGACAATTGCATTTTTAGTAGGAACATCTNNGGAACATCTACACTTTTTGCCGGAACAATCGGATATTTTTTTTGAAACACGCCTTACGTTTCCGTTCCATGGGCTTAGGATTGCGTTACATGAGGTTATTTTTCCCTGACAGCGGTGCCCTTCGGGCAGATTTTAGACGCCTGCGGCGGGAAATTCCGGGGCCTCGCTGAAACTTCTTTTTCTTTTCGCCGAAGGCGTTAATAAACATGTCCGAAGGACGCAAATTTTATTTTTCATTTTTCATTAGAGAAAATCTCTCGATGCGGTTCAAAACCTCATAAATGAGGTAAAAAACCTCAAAGATGAGGTTCGAAACCGCAAAAGATTCTTGTTTCCTCGCTTCCCCGCCTCTTCACTGCTTACTTCCTACTTCATACTGCCTACTTTCTTCTGACTGTCTGATTTTCTTCTCTTCTCTTAATTCTCTCTCGTCCCATTCCGCTCTCATTTTCTTTTGAAACTCCAATGCATCACCGGATGGTTTAAGGATGCCAAAATATTTTTTCAAATTTCTAAGGGATTTTTTCTTCATATCACCTCACTTTTCTAATGCCTGGATGACTAAATCCTTGAGTTCTTATAATCTCCCGTAACGAATGACGCTTCCTGACTTTTTAAAGGGAGTTCATCCCATATTTTTCCATCCAATATACGTCCATTTTTCTTTCTTCGAGTTCCTCCCCATTGTTTAAAGAAAAATGGAGTATTGTTTTCTTTACATTGGTCTTTG
>WVZO01000472.1 GCA_011772425.1 Candidatus Aminicenantota bacterium | reverse complement strand
GTGCAGCTCTCGTTTTTGTTCGCTAAGATCAACAAAAATCCGAGCCCCAAAAGCGGCGGGATTCACCCAAAATCATTTATATGAAATGGTTTCAAAGAAAACCACGGAAGTGAAACAAAAAGGCGCAGTGCTCAAAAAAAAGGTGCGAACATGTAAAAAAAAGGTTATGTTAAAAAATTTTTTTAAAAATTAGTTGACATTTCTGGCATTTTAATGCATAATATACTTTTACCAGTCAGGTAGCTTAAAAAGTAAAAAAAAATAAAAAAATCCTCTGAGGAAAAAGAGGAAGGAGGAAAACATGGCAAAACTAATTCAAGCCATTGGGGCTTATGGTCCCAGGATTAAACTGGGTTTAACAGCGGGTCTGGAAGAATTGACTCGTTTTATTGCCGGTCGCACTGGCCTGAACGAAGGCAGCATCTTGCTGGTGTTGAAAGAGCTGCGCGATGCGGTGGTTTTTTTCCACCTGGCGGGACGTTCGGTGAAAATGGAAGGGCTGGGCATCTACACCCCCAGCATTGACCTGCCGGGTGTATTCGATGTTGGCCACAGGCTGGATCCCCGGCTGCGGGACGAGTTGAACAAGCCGAACGCTTTCAAAGGCGAGATCGTCAACAACGATATGGTTGGTAAAACCTCCGGCGATCTGAAAACCCGCTGGAACGAAGAGCATCCCGAAGACCCGATTCCATAATAGATGTATGAAGGTATTTCGTGTTGTTTCTTTTCAATTAAACCACAGGTAACACTATGGTCACACGGAGGGGCAGTACCCGCAATTATTAAAGGTGAAAAGGGGTACTGCCCCTCTCGTACCCTTTGTCAATGAATCTATCCGAACCCAAAAACCTTTTTGAAATCGAAGTGGATTTGACACGGCCCCAGGTCAAAACGCATGTTTCCGTTCTTCAAGGAAGGAGCCCGATGGGAATGACAACCACGTTGACCCCCTCTTTCTCGACTTCCTGTTCCAGTTCCCCGGCCTCTTCTTCATTTAATTCAACGAAAACCAGTAAAACGATTTCTTTTAAACCCAGTTGCCGGCCGTATTCTGCCGCCTGCTGCACGGCCTTCCCATGCGTATACATATCCTTGAAACTCTTTAACTCCAGGGCATAGACCCGCTCCCGGTATTTCAGTATCAAATCGATCTTACCGTTGCCGGTGGGGAATTGGGGTATTACCTCCACTTCCCTGTGTTTTAGTAAATCGTATACATACCGGTATAAGTTAAAATGATACACCGCCTCATATATCTTCAAATCTGTTTTTCTTCGGGGCACATCTTTGAACAGCATCTCCCGGTTTTTCTGTAGATAAGCTTTGTATCGTTTGATGATATTGGAAATATTGAGACGTTGTTCATCGATGGCGTCTTCCATGGCGTCCAGGGGGTGGATTAAAAGTCCCAGGTGGCTGAAGACCTGGTTGGAAAAATAATCGAATAGGCATTTCTGTACAAAGGGGCAGGAGAATTTGACATAATATTCGTTAATATCCACTTTTTCTTCAGCGATCACACCATTCATATATAAGTAGTTGATAAATTTATTGTTGAGTTTGAACTCGATCTTATCCCCGGTTTTAAAGAATTCCATAATCATTTCGTCGTAAGGGGGCTTATTGACTTTGCTGATAAGGTTTAAAATATTATTATTGGGAAGGATGTGGGTGGCGGCACCGTAGGCTTCTTTAAAATTAATCATGGTAATAGGATTATTTTTGTCATGGTTATAGGTTTCGGTGAGCAATTCCCCGAACCAGCAGGTTAAACCCGGTTGACCCCGGGTTTCTTCAAAAAGCTCCCGGACCACTGCTTCTTCTACCTCCTGGCCGCTTTCTTTTCGATACCATTGAAACATTTCCTTTACTTCGTCATAAGTCAGGTTAGGGATATGAACACTGCGCTGGACATTAAAGGGAGAGCCGCTTTTATTTTCAATACCCAGGACACTGCGAACTCCCACCAGGGCCAGGCCGTGAAGTAAACAGGTTTTTTCCCGGCTGGTTTTTTCTCTTTCGTTGGTGCGGCTTATGAACATATCCCGGAAAATGCCGGCAAAACGGTTAATAAACACTTCCTCCAGGGCATCGAATTCATCTAAGATCAAGATCGCCGGGTCCTGGAAATATCGGCTGGTAAACAGCCTGGATAGTTCATCGATATTATTAATGGCAGGAAATGACCGGTTAAATGCAATTTGCAGTTTCTCAATCAATATTTCCAGGACTTTCTTTTCACTTTTTATCTCTTTAGCGCGTTCCATGGTGATGATCCCGACTTCGTATTGGTTCGCCTGTTTGATTTTTTCCATGACTTCCTGCATCACCCAGGTTTTCCCGCACTGCCTGGGAGACCAGACCGTGATATAATGGCCGCCTTTTTGGGGATTATGCCCGATCAATTGGGTATAAGCGTTTTCAATCAATTCTTTTCTGGGGACATAATAATGCTCATCCGTATCAATTGGCCCATATGAATAAAATCGTCTCATTCTTGGCTCCTTTTCTTAGCGATGCCTGCGAAAGAATTGTACCAAAAATTAAAAGGGAAAGCAAACCCCAAAAACAACTATCACCTCTGCCCTTTGGCCCATTTGACTACCGGGTCCACCCATTCCTTGATAGGCCGGTAAAGAATGCCGTGACCGGTACCAACGGTTAGTTTGATCTCTTTATATCTATTCAGCCCGGTGGATACCTCAAAAAATTTCTGGCACGTCCCCACTGACTCATCCTTCTCATCGTAAATGGTCAGCACATTTCCCCAAAAATCAACATCATATTTTTGCAGGATCTGATGGGTACAGCCAGAGATAAAAACGAAATTCATGTCTTTATTTTGAAGCATCGAGCTTAGCAGCATGGCAATTAATGCTCCTTTCGAGGCCCCCACCACCGTAATACTGGCAGGAGGCACACCGGCTTGAAGTAACGAATTAACCTGGGAAACCATTTTTCGGGCATATCTAATGGCACTTGTATTCCTGCCCCGGGCTTCACTGATGACAATAAAACCCTTATCTTTAAAGGTTTCCAATATCTTTTCATATTCATAAACGCCATACCTCTCACTTGTGGGGCGAATGCCTTTTATTTCGATGATCCTGCCGTGAAGATAAAACAAGTACCTGGCTTTGGTATCGATTTTACCCGGGACATCCTTATAAATGGCCTGGGCATCGGCAGTCCCACCAGGAACCATGATCAAAAGAACGATAACAGCAATCACTAGTTTAAAAATCGTCAATTTGTTCTTTATTTTCATCTGATGCACCTTTTTTTCACCACAGAGGACACAGAGGACACAGAGACCGAAAACAACCTTATTCAGAAAAAACACCCATGTTTCGATACTTCTGGTACCTTTGCTCTAAGAGCGTGTCCACATCAAGACCAAGTAATTCTTTTAAACCGGCAAGAAGAGCACTCTTTAACCGTTTGGCAGTGGTTTCATGATCCTCATGAGCCCCTCCACCAGGTTCTTCAATAACATGGTCGATGATTTCTAAATTATAAAGATTGCGAGCCGTTAATTTTAATGCTTCCGCGGCTTCGTCGGCTTTTCCGGCATCCCGCCAAAGAATACTGGCACACCCTTCCGGAGAGATCACAGAATAGATGGTATTGGAGAGCATGTAAACCCGGTCAGCCACCCCCAGGGCCAATGCTCCGCCGGAACCACCCTCACCAGTCACTACAGAAATAATGGGTGTTTTCAGTGTTGACATTTTATAAAGATTGTAGGCAATGGCTTCTGCCTGACCCCTTTCTTCTGCACCCAGACCGGGATAGGCGCCGGGGGTATCGATCAAATTGATTACCGGCCGGCCGAATCGTTCCGCTTCTTCCATTAACCGCAGTGCTTTCCGGTACCCTTCGGGATGGGCCATACCAAAATACCGTTTCACGTTCTCCTTGACATTCCGGCCCTTCTGGTGGCCGATTATAGTGACCGGGATATCAGCCAGAAAACCGATTCCGCCAACAATAGCCAGGTCATCGCTAAACCGCCGGTCACCGTGAAGCTCCAGGAAATCCTTTATCATATGTTTAATATAATCCAGGGTTGTGGGCCGTTTGGTATGACGCGCCAATCTAACAATATCTATTGCTGCTACTTGATTTTCCTCCGGCATGGTTACACCTCCCTGCCCGCATAGGCACGTTTGGCATGAATAGCCAGTAAGGTAGCCAGGACGGAACGCAATTGTTTTCGTTCCACCACCATATCCAGCATACCGTGCTCCAGCAAGAACTCCGACCTCTGAAATCCACTGGGAAGCTTCTGTCCGATGGTTTGCTCGATAACCCGCGGACCGGCAAAGCCAATAAGCGCTTCGGGTTCGGCAATAATCACATTCCCCAACATGGCATACGAAGCCGTTACACCACCGGTGGTGGGATCGCTCAGTACCGTAAATAACGGCAGGCCGTTATCATTCAACCGCTTCACCGCCGCAGACGTCTTTGCCATTTGCATCAACGAAAGAATCCCTTCATGCATCCGGGCACCACCGGATGAGATCAAAATAACAGCAGGAATATGATTTTCTAATGAATATTCCAGCATACGGGTGACCTTTTCTCCCACTACCGAACCCATCGATGCCATGATAAAATTGGAGTCCATCACACCAAACGTAGTAGGATAACCTTTAATCGTACAAATGCCGGTCACGATGGCTTCATTCAATTTGGTGTCTTCCATGGACTGTTGAATCTTTTCCTTGTAGTTGGGAAAACCAAGGGGGTCCTCACTTTTCATATCTTCATCAAAGGGTTTAAAACTCTTCTTATCACAGAGCATCTTAACCCGGTTGGGTGCATCAAGCCGTAAGTGGCAGCCGCACTTTGAACACACATAATGCGCATGCTTTAAAAAGGCAATAAAATGACTGGTTTGACACCGCGTACATTTGGGAAATAACCGCGACATTATTGCTTCTCCTTAATTTCTCCCCTATTGCATAAATTTACTAACGAAATCGGTGGTATACTGACCGCTGAGAAATTCTTTATTTCTCATGACTTCTTTATGGAAAGGAATGGTGGTCTTGATTCCCTCCAGGCAAAATTCATCCAATGCCCGTTTCATTCGTTCCACGGTTTCCCTGCGATGGGTTCCCCAGGTAATGAGTTTGGCCACCATGGAATCGTAAAAAGGAGGAATCGTATATCCAGGAAAGACAGCGGAATCCACTCGAACTCCCGGTCCACCGGGTACGATCAACTGGTGGATGGTTCCGGGGGCAGGGCTAAAATCTCTTTCAGGGTCTTCTGCATTGATACGGCATTCAAGGGAATGCCCATGCCGTTGGATATCCTCCTGGTTGATATCCAGTTTTTCGCCGTTGGCGATCCTGAATTGGTATTTGATTAAATCAACGCCGGTGATCGCCTCTGACACAGGGTGTTCTACCTGGATGCGGGTATTCATCTCCATAAAATAGAATTTCTTTGTATCTATATCGTAGAGGAATTCGATGGTGCCGGCGGAATCGTATCCCACCGCCTGGGCTGCTTTAACAGCGATTCCCCCCATTTTATCCCGGGTCTCATCATCGAGTCCGGCGGAAGGTGCTTCTTCCACCAGTTTCTGGTGCCGGCGCTGGATGGAACAGTCGCGCTCAAACAAATGCACCACATTACCATGTTTGTCACCCAGGACCTGGACTTCGATATGTTTGGGACTGGCAATATATTTCTCGATGTATAACCGGGAATCGGCAAAGGCCTGCTGCGCTTCAGTAGAGGCAGAATTGTAAGCTTTTTCCAGCTCTTCTTTTTCGCAAACAATGCGCATGCCTTTACCGCCGCCGCCAGCCGAGGCTTTTAACATCACAGGAAAACCGGTCTCCTCTACCACTTCATACGCCTGGTCCAGGGAATCAATTATCCCATCGGACCCGGGAACCACCGGTACCCCGGACTCTTTCATTAATGCCTTTGCTTTGGCTTTATCCCCCATTTGCCGAATAACATGGGACCTGGGGCCAATAAAGCGAATTTTCATTGCCCGGCAGGCATCAGCAAATTGCCAGTTTTCAGCCAGGAAACCGTAACCGGGATGGATGGCATCCGCCTTTACCGCTAATGCAGCAGAAATGATATTCTGGTAAAAAAGATAACTTTCTGCGGCCGGAGGCGGCCCGATACAAACAGAGTGATCCGCCAATTTTACTCCCAGCGAGTCTTCATCTGCTTGTGAATAAACCAGGACCGTTTCCAACCCCAGTTCCTTAGCCGCGCGAATGATTCGTACCGCGATTTCACCCCTGTTGGCGATGAGTATCTTAGAAATCATAGAACTATCCGCTATCCCTATATAACCATAGTGGAATGAACTAAGCGGCGGTATCGACTTTGAATAACACCTGGTCAAACTCCACCATTTGGGCATTTTCCAGGCAAATCTCTTTAACCACGCCCTTCACCTCCGACTGGATTTCGTTCATGCTTTTCATTGCTTCAACAATACATACCACATCCCCGACATCGATGCGGTCACCCACTTCCACAAAAGGATCAGCATCCGGTGCCGATGCCCGGTAAAATGTCCCCACCAACGGTGCGGTAATGGTAGAATACGTTTCATCGGGAGGTTCCCAAGGTCCAGCTGAACCAGCCGTATCCGCCTCTCTTTCTTTCTCACCACTTCCACCACCCCCATCAGTGGATTTCGCTTCTAATTCTGCCGCATCTGCGTCAGGAAAAGAAATGCGTGCCGCTGATTGTTCAATAACACCACCAGCATTCAATACTACGGGCTCCTTGTTCCGTTTCACTGTCACTTCCATTTTACCGTTTTTAATGGTGGTCTCGGCAATATCATATTCCTGCATCAGCTGAAACAGCGCCTTCACGTCCACATCCTTGAATGTCATCATTCACCTCCTGCAAACGGATACAAATTACCAATAATTCTATTTTTTTTTATTAAACTACTATTCTAAAGGAAACTCACACGTATTTCAATAGAGAAGATGATTTTTTCAGCAATTTTATTTTTACCTCAACACTCCAACACTCCAATACTCCAGTACTCCAGGTTAACCCTGGTTTTCTTTTTTAAATTCTTTATATTTATTAATCAATGTACCCAGGACAATTAAAATAGCTCCGGCAACCGAAGAGAAAAGAATCGTCTCACCCACCAGGACATGAATAAAAACAAATGAAACAAAAGGGACAAAATAGATGAGTATAGCAACATTAACCGTCCGGTCTGTCAGTTTTAATGCAGTAATCCACAGGAAAAAAGTAATCCCCATTTCAAAGAGCCCGACATAAACAGCACCCAAAAGTCCTTCCCGGGGAGGCATCCGCCAATGAAATAAAAAAAACGGGAATATATAAATGGAACCGGCGGTAAAATTAAGGAAAAGCCGCAACATAGAATCCTTATTGTCCTTCACATTCAATATCCAGTAAAAAGACCAGATGACAGAACTACCCACCGCCAGGAAAACACCCAGGGGATTAGTGACGTGCATCCTGGCAAAATCACCCTCTGTGGAAATAACCATAACCCCGAAAAAACAGGTAAGTAATGCCACCATATCCACAAACCTGACCTTTTGTTTCAGGAGAGGAATAGAGATAAGAACCAGCACAATGCCCCAGATCATATTCAAGGGCTGGGCCTGCTGGGCGGGTAATAACGAATACGCTTTAAATAAAACCAGGTAATAAAAAAACGGGTTTAAGAATCCCAGGAGCCCGGATAAAAGGTAATCCCTGATTTGCAAGCGTTTGATCAACCCAATCTTTTTTTGTACGGTTAGAATCAAAAAAAGAGCCACAGCAGATACCACCGATGAATAGAATAGGAGCTCAACCACCGAAAGATAGCGGAGGGAGATTTTAAACGCCGATGCCATCGTGGACCAGAAAAAAAGTGCTGTTAAGGCACAGATATAAGCCTTACTTCGCTTTGTCATTACAATAACATACGTCTCATACTCATATCTCTCTACTTCTTTACCGTTTTCCCATTTTACCGCACTGTAAGTGCTTAAGTGGATAAATATACCCCTTTAAGAAAAAATATTCAACGTAAAACAAAAAATAAATTATTTTTTTTTAAGCAATGGCACCGGTGCAGCTGGAGCCGGAACCAGCCGTACAGCAGTAACAATGATGCCCGGTCTCGATCCTGAATCCTTCCCCTATCAATTCCTCCAGGTCATCGATAGTCATCACCCTGGCGTGTTCATCTCGAATGGGAAGGTCCACGACCTGGTTAAAATCACAATTGTAAAGCACACCACGATAATCCACACTCACCAGGTTTCGACACATGATGTTCAACGCTGCACGGGGATTATAGCTGTCCTCCAGCAGCCGCATGTATTTCTCGTATTCTCCACTGGAATCCAGCATGGTTTTAAATCGCCCCAACGGCGCATTGACAATTGTAAAGAGATTGTTGAACCGAATCCCATAATTTTCCATCACGTATTTCTTATAATCCTGTTCCAGTTCTTTCTGCTGCGGCGGCAGGTGGACACCCACGGGATTGTACACCAGGTCCAACTCCAGCGTATCACCATATCCCAGTTCATTCAATCGTTTCAAAGCCTTGATGCTTTTGTCATAAACACCTTCACCCCGTTGTTTATTCACATTCTCCCGGAGGTAACAGGGAAGCGACCCGATAACCACCACACCATGCTCCCGGTAAAACTCGGGAAGTCCCTCCATACCTTCCTCGAAAAATACAGTAAAATTGGTTCTAACCATCACACGGGAAACGATTTTCGCTGTACCTTCCACCAGGAAACGGAAATGTTTATTCAATTCCGGTGAACCACCCGTAATATCCAGGGTTAGATGAGGGTGCGCTTTAAGAAAATCAATGATTTTTATCATGACCCCCTTGCCCATCATTTTATCGCCCCTAGGCCCTGCATTCAAATGACAATGCCGGCAAACCTGGTTGCATCTATTTCCTACATTAACCTGTAATGTCTCCAAATTCCCAAAATCCAAAACATCCGGGTACATCTCGATGACTTTTTCATCAAAACTTCTCACAATCACCTTCGCCTCCTTTATTGAAAATGCGAAATGTTGGAGACAATTATAACATATCCGAAATTATCTTTTCAATAAGATAATGCCTCCGGCGGCCAGTAGTTTATTGATCAGGTTGAAAATGTAAAGTCAATTATAACAAAGTTTTTAATACATTTTAAAAAGCTGGAATTTGTAAATCGCTGTCGAACGTGGCTAAAACGTGGCTAACGTTGGATTTTGGATTTTTACTGCAATAGTATTTTTGTCCTCGAAAAAAAGGATTTATTGCGTTTTGGAAGAATAAAGATTATCCAAGGGACTTTGAGGTGAATTAGCCATATTCCGCAATACATGAGTATAAATCATTGTATTTTGGAAAAAATTGCAAAATCCAGTGTTTTATGGTAATATGGCAAAATGGGTAAAAAAACACGAATTTCGTATAGTTATAGTTAGCTGTGCCAGAATGCGAGCCAACGGAAGATGAAGGACATACGGCATAAGTTCGCGGGCCTCGTACCGGAGATGCTCATACGCCGAATCCGCGAGCACCGTTGCGTCTTATTCGCCGGTGCCGGGTTATCCGCACAGGCACGAGCGGAGGATGGGGCACACCTTCCGACCTGGAAGAGACTCCTTGAGAGCATGATCGAGTGGTGTGTTGATCATCGAGTCCAACTCCGAGCAGAACCACGGGACTTCAGTGTTGTGTTAGAGAAGGGCCGCCTGCTTGTTGTTGCCCAGGAACTCCAACAGAGCCTTGGAGAACAGTTGAATTCCTGCCTCTCTGACGTCCTTCACAGCGGGAACACGAAGCCGAGCACAGCACACCGTCTCCTGTGTAGGACAGACTGGGTCGCGATTCTCACCTCGAACTACGATGGGCTGATCGAAGGGGCATACGCCTTGGAATCAGGCGGTATTGTCCCGCCAGTGTTCTCTCCGGATGGAATAAACCATGCACTCGACTGCTTGAGAAATGACCGGTTCTTCGTTTTCAAGGTTCACGGCGACGTGAACCTCCCCGGATCGATCGTGCTGAGCAATCGCGACTACTCTCGGGTGCTGTACCTCAGCCCAGCCTACAGGTCGCTTCTCGAGACAATCTTCGCCAGCTATACCGTCCTGTTTGTCGGTTTCGGTGGCAGCGATCCGGATCTCGACGGTGTTATCGACAGGCTTTCGACGATCTACGAGAGAAGCATCGGTCAGCATTTCATCCTGATATCCGAGGATGAGTTCTCTGCTCTTGAGCGAAGGAGACTTCTTGAAGACAAGAGGCTTGACTGTATCACCTACCAACGAGACGCATCGCATTCCCAAGTCGTCGAGTTCCTTCGAGCACTTGCCCAGCGAAGTTCCGGGGAGGTCGAGGAAGCCGTGCCGTTTGTCGGCGACGAGAAACGCCCGAGAGCATTCGTGTCAGGTAGCCACAGGCAGTTGGATCTCCTCAGGCAGGTAGGCGACGTGGCGAAGCACGTCGGTTTCGATGTCTGGTTCGCTGAAAGCCAGATTGCTGTCGGCGACCGTATTGTCGATGTCATCTCTAAGGCCATAGACGAGGCTGATTGCCTAATTGCAGTGATGTCCGCGGATGCTGCGGAATCATCGTGGGTCCAGTTCGAGCTCGGTCGCGCGTGGGGAGCTCGAAAGAAAATCCTCCCCATCAGGATCGGCGACGCTCGTGTGCCGTCTGACCTGATGGGCGTGATGTATCTCCAGTTGGAAGGTCCTGAATTGAGCCCTGAGGACGATGCGCGGTTGAAAGAGAGCCTGAAGAGATTGTTTGAAACAACGAAGGACAGCTAACAACAGCATGCAGCGGACGGCGCTACGCGCCGCCGCTGATGCTAGGCGTTAGACAAAAATAATATATAAAAAATGAAAAATAAAAAAGCAGTGTTTCTTGATCTTAACGGAACTCTCGTCTTGCCACTATAGCAAGAATCGTTGAGCGTGATGACGCTTATTCCCGGCGCTGATATAGCCGTTAGACGCCTGATTTCTGCTGGTTTCCTATGTCCTGTTGTTACTGTGCAATCACGAATTGAAAAAGGACTACTCCAGGTTTTGGGTGGGCGGGTGGGAAGGTCCTGAAGCATCTTAATTCCAACTTATTTTTTTCCCCTGAAAGTGGGTATTATTACCACTTTCAGAGGGCTTGTTACCGACTGATGCCTTAACTGACGACCTCCCCCCTTAAATAGAATTCATATTGATATTGTTTTCATTTAAATTGATAAAACTGTGTTTTCATCAAAATACTTACGGCTTCCTGTGATTACACCGCAAAAGTGTGGGACCTGGGTATTGAATAAAGAATTAATTGTAATGATGGAATCATACTGGTAGTGAGTTCTTTCTTAAGGTTGGATGATTTTTTAAGTTCTCAGTTCTGAATTCTCCCAGTTGCTGGCCAGTGCAGATGGTCCAGTTTCTGGACAATACCTCCATCCCTTTTTTTCTGAAAATGGCAAAAATGCCATTTTAATGAGAGCAATTTCGGCTGGAAATGCCTTTTTTGTCCCTTTCAGCCCAAAAATCCGAACCTGGCAAACTATGCCTCCGAAAGTGGGTATTATTGCCACTTTCAGAGAGCTTCTCAGCGACTGCTCCCCCCATTGACATGGTTTAGAAATTTGAATATAATATTGGTGGAGAATCGAACATGAACCCATTAATGGACATTATCATCGGTATTGTTTTTTTCTGCATCGGTTGCTTTTCCGGATATCTTATTGCCTATTCTAAGAAAAAGGGTGAAAACCGTGCCCTAACGGAAGACATTGCCAGGCTCACAGATGAAAAGCAGAAAGCCATCATGTCACGATATGAAATAAGGCTTGAGGAACAGAAAAAACTCCACAACTTTATATTTGAAAATTCGAGTATTGCATATTTGATCGACCAAATGGCCATCAATTGGGGCAAGGAATTTAAGAAAGCAAAAGGGATACTTGATAGAAATTACCCCCATTGGAGAAATAGTGATGATGCCAGGAATGCAATACC
This sequence comes from Candidatus Aminicenantota bacterium, assembly GCA_011772425.1. Classification (GTDB taxonomy): domain Bacteria; phylum Acidobacteriota; class Aminicenantia; order UBA2199; family UBA2199; genus JAKAGC01. The sequence continues at coordinate 17,094 of WVZO01000472.1, read as the reverse complement.
GCGCCTTATCGCATGGCTGAAGGAAGAGGTGGAGACACCCATTGATGTGGACGCGTATAAAAAATCAACTCTTGTCCTAGTAGAGATCGGTAAGCTCGCACTTGATCCCCTGATTGCCGCCTTGAAGGACGAGCACTGGGCTGTTCGTTTTGGAGCTGCAAATGTATTGGGGATGATAAAAGATCCCAGGTCTTTAGAACCCCTTATATATGCTCTGGCAAGGGAGACAGAATCCAGTGGAGTAATGATAAAAATCTGTGAGGCACTTACCAACATCGACTCAGACTGGGGGAATAACAAGGCAGCCAGAATTATTGTCCCAGATTTAATATCTGCTATCAACGATGAAGCGAATTGGCGGTTTCGGGGAGAGGTGATGAATACGCTGGGTGAAATAGGAGATCCCCGTGCAATAGAACCGCTTATTGCAGTCATTAAAGAAGAAAACTTAGATGACATTGAACGAGGGTTTGCAGTATCGAACCTGGTGAAAATAGCCAAATTAGATGTTCAACCTTTAATTACCGCTTTAATGCATGAAGATGAGCATATCCGCGATGTATTAGCAGAGGAAGTGAAAGAGTATGGATATCAAGACTTCGGAAGAAACCCAAAAGAATGGTGGCAGGAATGGTGGGAGAAAAATAAGGAGAGAAAAGAAAACACACGCAACGACAGATAACGATTCGTTGCACCAGAATTTTACTACACTTCGTTGCGTAAAATCCGGTGAACTCAAATGTTAGGCAAGGAGAGATTATGAGGAAGAGAATTATATGCGCCCTGTTGCAGCTTTCCCTGATTTCTTGCATGACTGAGGTGTTCGCAGAGACCATCGATGTGCGCCTGCGAATCCATCAGAAGGAATCGGCAGAGAAGACAATCACACGGGAGAATCTGATCAAGATAAAGCAGTTCATTTTGGAGCAGGGCAATCGTGAAACGTACTGCAACATGTACAACAACAATCCTGCATACCAGACGAAGAACTTCCGTTTCTATCTGAATCCAGATTCCGGTCAGGAAAACATCAATTGCGACCCAAAGAAATCAGGTTTTCACAACCTGACAATCAGAAACTCTGACGGCGGAAAGAACCAATACCGAGCCGTGGAGTTTCTGGACAAACACTATGTCTATATCACCGCGAATTGGCCCACAGATGACCTGACCGTTCAGCAGGTCCGCCAGTTCGTAGTAGATGCGATGAAGGAAATCTTGGCTGAAATCAAGAAGAAGGAGCCTAACAAGCCGGATGCAGGCGACGGCAAATAGCCGCGCCTGATCCGCAGCGTTAGGCGGCCAAGGGAAGTCAAACCACATTAATACACATTAATTGGAGATTGGAGATATTCTGCACATCTTCCTTCAATGTGTCATCCAAACGTGACGAAAACGTGACTTTTTTATACCTGATTATACTGGATTTAACTGGATTATACTGGCTTATAATAACGGCGAAAAATCTCAAAAATAGTTATAATTTTCATCTTTTCTTCTCTTCCTACTTGCCAAATGATCTACTGCCCCTTTGACCCTATGACCTTCAGGTATTGAAAAACAGCTCGGAATGTGATAAATTAACTTTTTCATAAGGAGGCACGATGTCCAATATAATCAAATCTTTTTTATTTACCATTTTATCTTTTTCCTGCTTTTTTACCCTTTATATGGATGCGGATTACCAGGTCAAACGGGTGGACTTTTTAGCTGATTACGGTCTTAACGTGAACGCCGCCGGCCCGCTGATGGTCACAATGGATGAAACCAGGAACCGTATCATCCTGGTTAATACCAATACCTCTTCCATTTCCCTAATTGACGGTAAAGACCATTCAGTTACCAATATCCCGGTCAAAAACCGCGTACCCCAATATTTAAAAATGGAAGCATTGACCATTGATAAGCGCACCGGAAACATATACGTTATAGGCAGCAAAAGTGTCCACATTGTGTTCCCTGAGAAAAAAAACTCAGTCACTATCGATACGGGAGAACAGTATGAAATGGCATCGGTAAATGAAACCAATGGAGATGCGTTCCTGGTAGGCAGGGAAAGCAAGTTCCTGGCAGTGGTGAAATTGAAAACCAAAAAAATCAAACGTTTCCCCTGGGTGGACAAAACAGAAAAAATGATTAACCTCAATCAAACCCCTCCGCCGCCGATTCGCAAAGTGGCCTGTGACCATTCATTACAGCGGGTCATTGCCATCGACGGTTATACGTCTACCTTTTACCTTTTTTCCGCAAAAACCGGCAAATTGATAAAAAAAAGAAAAATTGCAGTTAAAGGAGGCACCCGATGGCACTGGGCCGGATACAATGAAAAAACCCACCATCTCTATACGGTTATAGAAACAGACAAACGGGAAGTCAACCAAGCCCTGAAACTGGATGTACTCCACAGCAGCGATACGGTTGTCAAACTTCCGGGACTAACCGAAGGAGTAGGCATCAATTACAATGACAAACGGGATGAGGTTTATATTCCTTACGATAACCACCCATCGCTGCACGTGGTAGATTTTAAAAATAATGGTCATGTCGAAGAGATAAAAATCCCCTCTTATGGAAACGATGCTTCCGCCATTGACCGGCAAAAGGAACGAATCTATGTGGCCAGCTGGGCCCACGGAGAAGTGGAAGTCGTTGACCTGAAAACCCGGAAACTGATCAAACGCATCAAAGATGTGGGTATTATTCCCCACATGTTTAATATGGCCTTTAATCCCAACGACGGTAAATTACTTATTCCCGTCGGTGCCACCGCAGTAAACGGCTCCTTTGGAGCTGCCCTGACAGTAGTGGAACCCCAAAGCGAAACCATGAGCAAAATTTATACAGGATGGTCACCAACCGCTTTGGTGGAAATAAGAGCAAAAGACGGTTTCCTGGTTTTTAATTCGGAAAACCAGGCAGCAGAAGTGCTCATAAAAGAAAATGTCAACGTCAAGATGTTTTCCCTTCCCTGTCAATTCATTAATAATGCCATCGAAACCCGGTCCGACACGATTTATGTCTCTCATGGGCCTCATCAGTCCTACTGGCCCACTGTCTATATCTGGGCAGCCAAAAATGGCATCCTGGGAATTAATCCGGATACAATGAAATTCTACGACCGCCGCATTCCCCGGATGGCACACAAAATGGTAGTGGATAAAAACGGTGTTTTTTATGCCCTGCAAAACAATTGGGGCAAAGAAAAACAATTCCTGCTCTCGCTGCCGGATGAAATCCGCATCCCCTTATTCAACGCCATGAGAGTTGAACTGGAAGATTTTGTCACCCGCGAAACCACCCAGCGTATTCTCAAATACGATGAAAATAGACACTGGCTCTACATTGTTCGCGTGGGGGAAACCGATGGTGAACCCGGTATTTTGCAGATTTTCGACCCGGAAACAAGAAACATCCTGCTGAAATATCCCTGCGGCCTGACCCCCACTGACCTGGTGTTTGACAATAATACCATATATATTGCCAACTTTGACTCCAATACCATTGCAGCCGTTAATAAAGATGATTTTTCAGTTCAAAAGCTTAAAACCGGCCAAAAGCCCTTTAAGTTGGCATTGGTGAACAACACCCTCTATTGTATTAACCACAATGACAATTCCCTGCAATCATTCCAAAAGGAAACCAACACTTATCCCCTCCCCTACCCGGGAAAACCGGGAAACCTGTTTAGTACCGGTAAACGTCTGATCATTACCTCTCATACATCCAGTGCCTTGTACATTCTGTCTTTTCACCCCCGGGAAAAATCCTTTAAACTGGTTCACAAGGAAGTTTATCCCTATGGGGAAACCACCGTGGATACCAATAACACATCGTTTTATGTGAGAGGACAATTTGCTGACGGTATCTTTGAGATCAATCAAATCAAACAGGACAAAAAAGGCCGGCTCTGGATCACCGACTACCTCTCCGGCAAATTGTTCATTTTTTCTGAAAAATAAAAATAATTTAATTCTTGTTCCTTTGTGTTCCTTCGTGTCCTTCGTGGCTTCGTGGTTCATTTATGAAACCGCTGCATGGCCTGGAAGATCGCGTTGGTTCCGAATTCCAGGGACTCCACCGGAATGCGCTCATTCACTGAATGAATCGTGCTGATGATATACTCATCCTCCGGAAACTGCATGGGAATAAACCCATAGGTCTGGATGCCCAGCTTTGAAAAAAAGCGCGCATCCGTGCAGTAGGTCAACATCAAGGGTACAGGAATGCCTTCCGGGTCTGCTTCTTTCAAGATACCTGCCAGCGTAGCGAATAACCCCATATCCGGTTCTCCAAGCATGGAATCGTAAAGCAGCAGTTCCAATTCCGCATCCCTACCGATAATGGGACGTAATTCCTTAATCACATCATCCGGTTCAAAACCGGGGAGCAAACGTACATCCAATGTCACTTCTATTTCACCGGGAATAACGTTAACTTCATCACCGCCCCGTATAACTGTAGGATTGACCGTATTGCGAAACATAGGAACAAAAGGCTTTTTCTTTTCTTTAAACACGCGATTCAATATAAAATCAGTACGTCCGGGCCTCAGCAGCTGACGCATAATCAAGCTTTTAGGGAAGGGCAGCTCATCTGCCATGGCGTTAAACATCTTTTTTACCGTAGGAGTGATATGCACCGGCAAGAGGTTCTTATCCAGTTGGTCCAGCAGTTTAGCCAGTTTTGCCGCCGCCCCACCCTGTAAAATAGTAGAACCGTGAGCCGAAGGCCCTTGTAAAATGGCTTTTAATATACACTTCTGCTTCTCGGCAATCTGGATAAGATAAAATTTCTTACCTGCCACGTAAAGAGGAAACCCGCCATATTCGCCCAATGCATAGCGAATTCCCTTAAAATAGTCAGCATGCTTTTCTACCATGAAACGGGCCCCGTAATCCCCCTGTCTCTCTTCATCGCTAAGAATACATAACACCACATCACCAGGTAAATCAGTACCTTCGATTTTGGCTTTAATAAAAGCGCTCACCATCATGGCCACCGCGCCTTTCATATCCAGTGCACCGCGCCCCCATACACAACCCTCGGCAATCTTCCCGGCAAAGGGCGGGTACTTCCATCCCTTGTCCTCAGCAGGCACCACATCCACATGACCATAAAGCAGCAGCGCATCTCCATCACCACCTCTTCTCCCCTTCAACCGTGCCACCAGGTTCGGACGATGTGGATCTTTAGAAAACAAATGGCTCTTTATCCCCACAACATCCAGTAAATGATTGATATAAGCAATGCATTCCCGCTCATTCCCCGGCGGATTACTGGTGTCAAACCGAATTAAATGCTGCAGCAGCTCCACCGGCCGCTGATAAATCGTTTTATCAATCTCCGGTATCATTGCATTCTCCTTACACTATATATTATATAATATTTTAGCCACGAAGAACACGAAAAAGCGCCTTCACAGCTCATTTAATTAATTATCCTCCCAATACGATATCCGCATATCGTTCAACCGCGGAAATATAAGCCTTTTCTTCGTTCGTTATATTTCCAGCTTTCCCGGCAGAGAAGGTCCCCAGTTTTTCCAGTTGGATTACCGGTAAATTACCGTCCGTAAAATCCCTCTGCACCACAGGGATGAGTTTGGCTTCCCGGACAAACGTCTTTTCCTCATCGTTAACGTCTCCTTTAACAATGGTCAAATTAAGAATTCCGCTTAACACCAGGTGAGGTGCAGAAAAAGAGGTGGTGAGGTTACCTAACGAATAGGCAATAACCGCGGTCTTATCCGGGTCCCTTTGGGTCCGGTAATACTCCACCGGCTGCAGCACATGAGCATGGTGTGAAATAATCACGTCCACACCCGCTTCTACCATGGCATGTGCGGTCTCCACTTGATGCTGCCTGGGAAAAAATTCGTACTCATACCCCCAATGCAAGGAAGCAAAAATAATATCGCATCCCTGTTCTTTGCAATCGTTGATTTGATTGTTCAACAGGGTTAGATCAACCTCCCTGCCGGCGGGGGGACGGTGGTGAAATTTCACCACATTTACCATATAATCCTTTCCTTCAGGGACCTCCAGGCCGTTAAGTCCATAGGTGGCGGAAACAAACCCGATCTTGATGCCGTTTTTCTCGATGATTTTGCCTTTATGCTGTTCCCCCGGGGTTCGGTTGGTACCCAGGTCCATGATATTGTCATTTTCCAACTGCGTTAATGTCGTTTCCAGGCCTTCCAGCCCCATATCAAGCGTATGATTACAAGCCGTATGCATCAGTGTATATACCTTGCCGTTGTGGCCCTTTAAAGCGGCATATTGTTCGTTTGAGCAGCAGGTCGGCGGTGCCTCTTTATCACTGAAGGTGTAAGCTTTTACGTCCTGCCCGGTCAACTGAGACTCCAGGTTGGCATAAGAAATATCTCTGTCAAATATCACCTCCGCGATTCTTTCATATAACCGGTCTTTAGAGTTTTCCAGGCCCGCCACTTTAATCAAATCCCCCACTGCAGCAAACGTAAGCGAATGTTTGCTGACAAAGCCCTCTGGAAGTTCACATGTAAGCGTTCTTGTTCGTTTTACCCGGGAACCCTTCTCTGCACGTACGATTGGATTTTTGCTTTTATATCCCCAGTAAATTTTGTCCAGCAGTGTCATTTCTTCAAAATCAGCCGCTGCTTTTTGGGAAGGATATTTCCAGAATCCGAAAATATCGGCACAGGTGTGAATGGTTTTTACAATGAATCGCAGTACCCTCGATATGGACAATGCTTCCAGGGGCGTTGCCGGTAACCTGCTTTGCATTATTATTGCCTCCAAATCATTATTTATAAAATAAAAATCCAACAAAATAATATAACAATATTTTATAAAGAATACGAATTAAATGCAAATCCTTTTCCAAAAAAAAAAGTATTTAGCTCATTTTCCCCATCATTACAACATCTAAAAATGGAATTCCAGCCCAAGCGAAAAAGAAGAAGATAGAAAAAACCAGTCCGTATTATCCCATTCGTCATAATATTCATCATAGCTCACATACACCTCACCATTCCAGCGAAATTCGGACCTGAAAGTAAAATTCCGGGAAATCCGCACCTTAATCCCCAGTCCTAACGCTAATGTGGTTATCCCTTCATTGCCAACGAAAATATAATCACCAATATAATTGTAATAACCCAGGTCCGATAATCGATAAAAGCCAACTCCAATCCCACCGAAAACCAAGAAGTGCGGCCGCGAAGAAATCGTTCCTTCTGCACTGAACATGACGGTTAAAACACTGATCTTTTGCTCCCTGGCAAAACCGTCAAAATCGAATTCTGCCGGTGAATAATCAACCTCAACATTCAGGAAGAATCGATCCCGGGCATTCAATACTCTATAACCGATTCCTATAACCGGGGCAAAAGCCTCGGAACTTTCGTCGCCAAGTTCCAGGTAAAAATCCCCCGGGGGAACAAAATGATGATAAGAACCCATCACATAAAAATAAAGACTCCTGGGTGAGAAAAACGAAACGTTGGATTTGGGTTTTGATTCTGTTTGTGAAAATAACAGTGACCCACTGGTTAACGCTGCCGTCACCATTAAAATTAACAGAAATTGAATCATTTTTTTCATGGTTAACCTCCTATATCCTATAAGAGTGTAGAGCGTCCTTATTATACAACAACTAACAAATTATCACCACTCTTTGTTTTAAATGGTGAAAATTTCAGGCCTGGGGACACTTTTGCAGCAAGTCACACTGAGATTTAATAATAAAAGACTCAAATTAATTTTACAAATTTGAAATAAGATAGTTACAATGCTTGACAAAATATGAATTTTGTATTATATTTGTCTGAACAAAAATCAACGTACGTCAACAGGTAAATGTGACGTACGGATTTAGAAATGAAATTGAAACACTAAAAGGAGGTGCAAAATGAATATTCAACCGTTGGATGAAAGGGTTTTGGTAGAACCGTTGGATGTGGAAGAGAAAATCGGTTCTATCATCATCCCTGATACGGCAAAAGAGAAACCCATGATGGGAAAAGTCATCGCTGTGGGTACGGATGAAGAACTCCAAAAGTTACTCAACGTTGGAGACCGGGTTATTTTCGGGAAATATGCCGGTGATGAGATTAAGATCGAAGGTAAGAAACACCTGATTATTCAAAGGTCGGATATTCTTGCTAAATTTGAATAGGCGCTTAGCGAAGATGGATAAACCGACCTGGTTAAACCAAAGAATTAAATATTAAATTGAGAATGAAAAAGGAGGAAATGAAAAATGGCTAAGGAAATTACTTTAGGAGAAGAGGCACGGCAGTCCATGTTAAGAGGTATCGATCAATTGGCCGATACGGTAAAGGCGACATTAGGGCCCAGGGGCCGTAATATTGTGCTGGAGAAGAAGTTTGGGTCGCCCACCATTACCAAGGACGGTGTGACGGTTGCTAAAGAAATAGAACTGAAAGAGCCGCTGGAAAACATGGGTGCCCAGATGGTAAGGGAAGTGGCATCCAAGACGTCGGATGTTGCCGGTGACGGAACCACCACGGCAACAGTGCTGGCTCAAAGCATTTATAAAGAAGGTTTAAAAATGGTTGCTGCCGGCGCCAATCCCACTCTCATTAAGAAGGGAATCGATACAGGTGTAGACCGTGTGGTGGACGATTTAAAAAAACTGAGTCAACAGGTAACCGGGAAAATGATTGCCCAGGTAGGGGCTATTTCCGCCAACAATGACCTTTCCATTGGTGAGATTATCGCAGAAGCCATGGAAAAAGTCGGAAAGGACGGCGTGATTACCGTTGAAGAAGGCAAATCTCTTGACACTGTACTGGATTTTGTTGAAGGGATGCAGTTTGACCGGGGATTCCTTTCACCTTATTTTGTCACGGATGCGGACCGGATGGTGGCAGAACTGGAAAACGCGTTAATTCTCTTGCATGACAAAAAGCTTGCCAATTTAAGGGAGATCCTGCCGCTGTTGGAGCAGGTGGCCAAATCCGGTCAGCCCATGCTGGTGGTGGCTGAAGATATCGAAGGTGAAGCACTGGCCACATTGGTATTCAACAAAATCAGGGGCATCCTCAATATCGTTGCCGTAAAAGCCCCGGGGTTTGGTGACAGAAGAAAAGCCATGCTGGAAGACATCGCCAAGCTCACCGGAGCACAGGTGGTTTCCGAAGAATTGGGAATGAAACTGGAAAATGTAACGCTGGAACACTTAGGTAATGCCAAGAAGATCGTAGTAGATAAAGACAACACCACCATCGTCGAAGGTGCCGGTACGGATGAGGCCATTAAAGCACGGATCGCCCAGATCAAAAACCAGATTGAAGATGCCACTTCCGATTATGACAAAGAGAAACTCCAGGAACGATTGGCCAAACTGTCCGGCGGTGTGGCTGTTATTCGCGTCGGTGCTGCCACCGAGACCGAATTAAAAGAGAAAAAAGCCAGGGTTGAAGATGCCATGCATGCCACCAAGGCTGCAGTGGAAGAAGGCATTGTCCCGGGCGGCGGTATTGCTTTGCTCAAAAGCATCAAAACCCTGGAAGATCTAAAACTGGAAGGAGATATGCAGTTGGGGATCAATATCCTGAAGAAATCCCTGGAATCTCCATTACGCCAGATTGCCATCAATGCGGGGCATGAAGGTGCAACGGTTGTTGAAAAAGTAAAGAATTCAGACGAAACGGGTTTTGGTTTCGATGCCTTAACTGAAAAATACACCGATTTGATTACAGAAGGTATCATCGATCCTACCAAGGTGGTGAGAATCGCACTGCAAAATGCAGCTTCTGTGGCCGGACTGCTGTTAACCACCGAGGGCCTGGTTTCTGAAATACCGGAAGAAGAAAAAGCAATGCCGGCTATGCCCCCGGGCGGCGGCGGAATGTATTAAGCATTAAACACGAAAATTAAATAAATGAAATAAAAAAGGCAGCCCTTTAAAAGGAGGGCTGCCTTTTTTATTTATAGACACCGAAAGTAGATGAGAAAGCGAATCAAAAGTTTTGGGTATGCTTTCAGGGGGATCTGGTTTGCCATTAAAACCCAACACAATTTATGGATCCATTTACTGGCAATACTCGCCGTTGTTATTGCCGGATACCTATTTAAATTGAACCCGGTGGAATGGGCCCTGGTGGTATTTGCCATCGGGTTGGTGCTGACAGCGGAATTGTTTAATACGGCAGTGGAATCGCTTGTGGATATGATATCACCCGATTACAGCAAAAAAGCCGGTTTCATTAAAGATGTGGCAGCAGGTGCAGTATTAATCGCTGCCGTGGTTTCCGCAATTATCGGCTGCATCATATTCATTCCCAAGATCATTTAATGGGAATTTTTTTGCGGACGGACTCGGCCCTCTTCTTTGCCTTCTCAACCATCTCCGCATCATCCAAGAGAGCAAAGACCTCCACTGCCCTGTCAAAACTGCTGACAGCCTTTCTAAAAAATCCCAGCTCTTCATAACACCGGCCAAGGGAATATAAATCCTTCCCCACTCCATAAGGATTGTCAATGAGACTGTCAATTTCTTTGGCCTTTTCAAAAAACACCAGGGCCTGGCTCCAATCTTTCTCAAAGGTACTGTAAATATATCCTGTATAGTAATAGGCAAAACCCAGGACTTCCGGGTCATCCGTTTTCCGTTTCTCAAATTTTTTTTGCAATTGGATTATGACCGATTGTACCCGGTCAAACTCCCCTTGATAATCCAGTCTCAACTGTGCTTTGGCAACCATGGCGTAACAAAGAATTTCAGTTTGCCACTCGAGGTTTTGCTCTTGTGCGGTGGCAATGGCCTGTTCCGCAATATCGATCACCTTTTTGTAATCTTTTTTGGCAAACGCCATTTCCATCAACAAGATCGACCTGGAGGTTTCCAGGCGGGGCATATGGGTTTCGATCAAGTCCGACGCTTTGTTTAGCCATTGTTTTGCTTCTTCGGGCTTATCCAGGTAAAAAAACTGCCGGGCAATGGATAAACTTGAATTGATTTTACCCCCGATAAAATCGAGCCGGGTAAACAGGTCATAGGCATCTTTATAAAGCAGGAGCGCCCTGGCAAATTCCTGCCGTTTCTGGGCTTCCCGGGCATGTTTCATTTTCATGTTGGCAAACGTTAACGATTGCGGTTCGATCTCTTTAGGTAACGATGAGCAGCCGCTTAAAATTAAAACTGCAGCCAAACAACAAAGCAGGATTACATATTTTTTCATTTTTCTTCGTCTATATCCAGTCGTTTTTTCTTGCTGGAGTTTGTTTTTTTACTTTCTTTGGGGATACCGCCCCGAAGAAATGGATTGTTATTGATGGCCTGGAGGGTTTTATTGCTCCTGTTGAGAATATCCGCGATTAGAGGCGATTGTTCTTTTAATTCCGTGAGTATGTGGTGCAGGGTGGTTAAATTTTGATTAATATTCTGCAGGGTTTGATCAAGTTCACCCTGGTTGACCTGGAGCATTTTGGTTATCAGACCTTCCGGGTCCTTGTAATTCTCAATCAACTCATTCAAGCGGTTTGCGGATTCTCTCAACTGCACCGATATTTGCGAAAATCGTTCCAGTGTATCGAAAAGCGGGCCGCCCCGGGGGTCCAGTAATTGATTCAGGTTGTCGATAATCTCCCTGTTCCTGGCCAGGGTCTCTGAAAAATCCACTACATTTTGAAAAAAAGTTTTGAAGCTGTCTTTTTTTAATTGGAATTCCTGCCGCAGATTAGAGACAAAGTCCCGGGCATCCTCGAACAAAATGGAGATGGCATCGCCGCTCCTTTCAATCATATTAGCTTCCAGCAACCGCTGCCCATCCCTCATATCCAGTGATGGGATGTATTCCCCCTCTTCAAGGAGGGCAATTCCACCAACATCATCCTGGGATAGATTCACCGGGAGTCGATTCGGATACAACAAGATCAGCGACATACTCCCGGTTATGGGGTTCACCTGCCTGTAAATAGCCGAACCTGAAACGATCTTGTCCCGGAATTGTTTATAAATCACAAGTTCCACATCGATGTTGTTATCGTCGTTAAGGAGAAAACTCTTCACTTTCCCGATTTCATAACCTTTGAATTTTAGCGTCGTGGAGGTGGACAAACCCTCAGCATCGGATAATAAGGTTTTAAAGGAATGGGTTTTTACAAACAAATTTTTGGAAACAGCAATCATAATAAGGCCGGTAATTACAATGACCAGGGCAAAAAAAATAAACGCTCCCACAATTTTATCTGTATGTCTGAATTTAAAATCCATTGTTTTCTCCTGGTGAAATTGCACGTGAACCAATACCATTACGTCCCCATGAACGTAAAAACCTAGAACGGGAAAGACTTTCAAATTCTTGATCGTTTTTAGCGATGATGGTGGGGTGTTTCCCCTCTTCCAGTAAGATGGCTTCATCGATCAACGGCTCAAGAACGGATACACAGCGACTAAAAATAGTGAAGGTGATCCCGTTTGATTTTAAATTCTCCAGGTATTGGATCACCTGGTCCCTCTCATGCTCATCAAGGTTGAACAACGGCTTATCCATCAGGATTAATTCAGGTTCCTGGAGTGATGCGCGAATAAATGCCAATTTTTTTCTTACGTCGTAAGATATCTCAGCGGGTCGTTTTTGCAAAACATCGGGAATCCCAAAATAATTGAAATCCTCGTTTATTTTCTCCATGACCGCGGCATCGTCATAACCGGGGTAATGATACTGGAGCGGTAAAAGCAGGTTTTCTTTAATGGTTAAATTGGAAATCAGGGTGCCTTCACAAAAGACAAAAGCGATTTTTTTCTTAATCTCTTTTATCACGCTTTCGCGGGACTCATACATGTCTAACCCCTGAAAAAGAACCCGGGCCTGTTGGTGGTGATATTGCGGCGGATGAATGCCTCCAATTACTCTTAATAAAAAAACATTGGCCTTCTCAATAGGTCCGGCAATGAGATACCCTCGATGTCTCTTCAGGGACAGATTGGTATCCGGGCAAATTTGCATGCCGTCCACGCTCAGGTTTAAATGGCTAACCTTAACCAATTCAACATCCATCGTTCTTTTCACCTCTGAACCTGTCAAATATATTCATGCAGTGTGACGACAATATTTAAAACCAGGACCGACACCACCGAATTAACCACCGACCGCATGGTCCGTTGGGGGACTTCCGTACTGGCCACCCGAACCTTTAATCCCTGGTAGCATGAGAGCAGGCCGATAGCAAAGCCGAACAGGACAGACTTGATCACCGGTATAAAAAGCTCAAGAAGTGTCAACTGCCGGATCAACCGGTTTATAAAATAGCCAATGCTAATATCATAAAAAAAGCTGTAAAAAACCGCCCCGCCAAGAATCGCTAGCAGGTTGAAATATAGGGTCAGGGTAAAGAGTGAAACCACCACCCCAACCACGCGGGGGACTACCAGGTAAGCAAAGGGGGAAATGCCGAAAGAATTTAACAGGTCGATTTCTTTGTGTACTACCATGTTACCCAATTCCGTGGAAATGGAAGTCCCGGACCGGGCGATAACCACCAATGCCGTAAACAGGCTGCTGGCCTGACGAATCACAATCAGCACCATGAGGTCATAGACCAGCTGACTCTCACCCAATTGTCCCATGATTTGATGGACTTCGATAATAATCAGGGCACTGGTGCTCAGGGAAATAAACCCGATCAGGGCTATGGCGTCATAACCGGTAAACATGATCTGGCGCAGCAGGACGGTTTTACTGATTCCTTTCAGCTGGCGTAAACGATATAGTTTAAAAAAAACCGAAATAGAGAACATATAAAACTCCAGGGCATTTCTAAGTCTTTTTTGAATTCTACTACCTACTGAGCTAATTATTCCTGGTTGCATGGTGACTTAATATTAAGATAATTACTTTTATTTGTCAATAACAGGGAAACCTGAACAGCACTTCTAAATTGGGAGTAAAAAGAAAAAGGCAGCCTTGCGGCTGCCTTTTTATAAAACGATTATCAACAAACGGTTAAATCAAAGCGATTAGCAGTAGTCTGTTTTACATGGTAAATCAATACTTTCACATAGACATAAGGTGTTTTCAGTTACAGTGGGGGGACAGTCTGCGGTGGGCTGGCAAAGAGGATCATTTATGGTAGGACAATAACGACAGGTTGATCCGGGATCGGAACAACCTGCGGGTTCGGTCCAAACTCCATCTCCACCTTTAGCCACTGACATCTGCTTCCTGCCAAGGTTGGCAATGGTTGTTTTGTTAAGGGATAGTTTTGTGATTTTTTTTGTTTTCATATTATTCTCCTTTTTTTATTTGTATTTTTTTATCTGTTTTGGCCAAACAGAACGTCCAACCGGGAATTTAACTTCTATTAAATTCCACTTTTCATATAGCAATAGAGATGCCAACCGGCATATTTCTCAAAATCTCTTTATAACGATGATTTTCAATTTACAAGCGTTTTCTCTTTTTAATAAAAATTCTGCTATAGGGAAACTCAAATGGAAAAATTGGAAAACAAAAAAACAAAAGCATGGAATGATAGGCTTTTCCAGGAGTTCTGCCAGGACAGAACAAATCCCCGCTGTCGCATTGTAAATGCCTTTATGGTTCCCTGGAACAAGAGATTTTAGAGGCTCCCCTATTGTCAATTCTCTTGCTTTATGGTATTTAAGTCTTTTAATATTAAGAATGACAACCACAGAGATACTACTCTCAGTGTTCTCCGTGCCTCTGTGGTGAAATAAAACAAGGAGATAAAAAATGGCTGACAATAATTCTGATGATAGACATGTTTGTCCTGTGTGGGTAGGTTATCTAATGGCGAGTCCTTTAAGGCGCCTGCTGGAAAACCCTGAAAAAATATTAAGTCCCTATGTCAAAGAGGGTATGAAGGCCCTGGATTTTGGTTGTGCTATGGGTTTCTTCAGTTTACCGCTTGCCAGGATGGTGGGGCCAACCGGCCGGGTTGTCTGTGTGGATTTACAGGAAAAAATGATTAAGTCTTTAAATAAAAGAGCTTCCAGGGCCGGATTGTCCGGTATCATCGAAACCCGTGTATGTCCGAAGCATTCCACCGGCCTCGACGATATATCCGGGGAGATCGACTTTGCTTTATTAATGGCGGTGGTTCATGAAGTCACTGACAGTGAGGTTTTGTTTTCCGGCATTCACAAATCCTTGAAGCAAGGGGGCAAAGTTTTGATTGCCGAGCCTAAACGTCATGTATCAAGGGATAAATTTAGGGAGAGCATTTCCATTGCTCAGCGCATTGGATTTGAGGTTATTGAGCACCCGGAGATAAAACGAAGTTTTGCTGTTTTGATGTCAAAAGTCCCCGGTAAATCGTAAGAAAAAAGGGGTCAGGCAAAGTAAAATTATTATCGCACCGTTTTCTTTTAATTTCCGGTTGGGAGCCAATTAAAAAATGGTTTGAAGCTATTTAAATGCGGTTCGGAGCTGCATAAATGCAGTTAGGAACTATTTTGAAAATAGCTCCAAGCTTCAAAAATGCAGTTCAGAACCATTTTGAAAATGGACCGGAGCTACATAAATGTAGTTCGGAACCATTTTGAAAATAGCCAGGAGCTGCAAAAATGCAGTTCGGAACCATTTTGAATATGGTCTGGAGCTGCAAAAATGTAGTTCGGAACCATTTTTTAAATGGTCGGGAGCTACATAAATGTAGTTCGGAGCCATTTTAAAAATGGTCCGGAGCTATTTTGAAAATGGTTTGGAGCCATTTTAAAAATGGTCTGGAGCTATTTAAATACGGTTCAAAAGGGTGAGGCAAATTATTTCTGACCGTCTGACCTCGTGCCTTAGTGGCTATTTTTTCGCGTGTTTCGAGGGTGTCAACAGCAGCTTCCTCAATCGGCAAAGGCTTTCGGCGGTGAAAAGTTCTCCTTCAAATTCAACCTGCTTTGTATCTGGCCCCTTACGTCTCAAATAATCCGTGATGTCCATCCAACGAATCTCTCCATCCGAGGTACGAATAACCAACATAACCGGGTAAGCTTGCTTCTGCCAGTACTCGGCATGCCGCTTTTTGCGGATAGTGAATATTTCTTTTTGGTCTCGTTTCCTCTTGTAAAGAAAAGAATCGCCGGATTTCAACTGGAGATACACCCGCTGCCCAGTGGCCCGACCTTTATCGTCTTTGAATTCGATTTCCGCATCGATGCCCCAATCTTTTTGTGAAACATCCCGGTAAATTTGCCCCGCTTCTCCGGCAATAGCTTTGGCCTGGCCTTCAAGGATCAGCTCCAGGCTCTCGTTGTCAAGTTTACGTTTAGCTTCTTCATCCATGGCCCGCACTTTCTCCAAGAACTCCGGCGAAGCAAACTTCTGCTCAATGGAATCGATCAGATCGAATCGCTTTTCACAGACCAGGCAGATGATATCTTTGAAACCCCGTTCCAAGCGTATCTTTACCGCTTCCCTTGCCTCAACCGGGGCGTGGCAGTGGGGGCAGACATAAGACCGCTGCCGCTCCACAGCCTTTGACCGCTTCAGCAGGTGCTCATGGATGTACTTGATAAACGAAACCTGCGTGTCCTCCTGGACACCGGGTTCAAAATAGACCGCCAGTTCCGCGGTATCGTCGGCCTTTTTTATCAGCAGGAACCCCGCCTGTTTGCCGCCCAGGGTTTTGAAATCCGCCGCGTTCTTCCACAGTTGGTCTTTTTGGAAATCATTGGTGTAATAGAGCCGCACCACCAGGGTGGCGTAGATTTCGTCGATGGGACCGGTAAACNNATGGGACCGGTAAACCTATAGGTTGTGAGCACCGCCGGATGACCGGGCAATTCGGGACGGTCGCGCTTGAAATAGGAGGGAAATACCAACATAGTGCCTTCTTGCGTCTCTTCTTCCAGGCAGAGAGAGCGGTCCAGGAAGGTTTGCAGCATGGCCCGCAGCAGGATTTTTTCATCCGTCTCCTCCAGCCGTTTCATGCCTTTGTAATCCAGGGTGCCTTCCAGCACGTCCAATCTGGCAACGTTTCCCATTTCGTCCGTACTTTCGCGGGCGCAGCGCACCACTACCGATGCGTAGTTGTTAATATACTCCGGCTGCATCAAGACAAAATCGCCGAAATCCAGTGTTTGGATCAATCCCTGGCCTGCCAGCAAACCCACGGTGGCTCGCAGTTC
>WVZO01000398.1:1953-40795 GCA_011772425.1 Candidatus Aminicenantota bacterium | reverse complement strand
TCATAAAAAAAGTAAGTTGAAGGTTTCCCCAAACGTTTGAAGCAACAGCCCTCTTTTCGATTTATAGCAACTTCAAAAGTGGTCACCTAACTGTTTGATTCTGGTAAGGAAACCTTTAGATGGCGCGTATGCGCCTTCTATGGCTGCCCCCGCCGGGGGCCTGGTCGCCGAAGGCATTAATTAATTTTTGATTGGAAATCTTTCCTGGGGTGATATCCTTCTTTGACGATCTGGTCGCCTTTGAAGACAGCCCAGGAAGGGACCCTTTTATAACTTTTGGTCATGTGGTACAATTGGAGTGCACTGTTGGCAATCACCAGGTAAACCACTTTTTTAGGATTGTAGGGATTGGGATACACCAAAAACAAACCATCGTCCGGATCACCATAGGTCTTATCCTGCCAATGGAAATAATTTTTTCCTGCCGAGAGTCCTAACTTTTCCTTCATTCGTCTCATCAGCCCATTGTCAGCGACACCGCCCAGGACAAAGATGTCATGGGAGGCCAGTTCGGATTCATCCACTTCGCTGTCCTTTTTCACCGGCGCCAGTATTTCCATATAACGATCCGCCAATACGTTCCGGTAACGCAAGGCCAGGGTATGGTTGAGCTCAATCTGCCGGGAGGTACCATAAACAAAAACAGTATGATGAAAATCCTCGTAATGGTTGCGAAGTGTATAAAAATTTTCCCGGGATACCGGGATATCGTTTCCGGCATTAAAAACAATTTTCACGGGCTTTTGCTCTTTCTTAAGAGTAAAGGTAAAGGATTGTTCCCCTTTGGTCACTTCAACCATTTCCAGTTTTTCTTCTTTTTCAGTTTCAATGGCAACGGCAGCGAAGAAATGAAAGGGGTCTCCAGCCTGTTTCACGGTAAGGTTTACCTTCCAGGTGTCATCCGCCTGTTTGACTTCTACCGTGGGTGTGATTTGCGGCAGGTCTTTCCGTTTCAGCCACTGCATAAAAAAGGATTTCAAGGATTTTTTCGCTATTTTTTCTGTGGTGGCGATCAACTGCTTATTGGTAATTGGTTTTTCTTTAAAATTGTTGTGAAGGGCGTTCATGATTTTGGAGAAGGTCTCATTGCCCAGGTAGAGCCGCAGTTGGTGCAGCAGGAAAGTTCCCCGGATGCGCGGGATGCGGTAGTGGTTGTACTTATCGTAAACCCGGCGGGCTTCCAGAGGAGCAATGGCTCCTTCACGGGAAATGACATACACCAATTGAAGGTTAAGGGAGGTTAATTGGTCTTTGAGATAAGAAAACGCCTTTTTAGAGTTGGACGGAAGCTGTTTCATGAACCGCCAATAGGCTGCTGTACCGCTGACAAACCAGTTCTCTTTCTCCGAGGCGGGATAAACCGTGTTGAACCAGAGGGTGCGCGGGTCAAAGGTGTATATATCTTTAACGCCGGACAAATCCGGTTCCAGTGATTCTTTTTTTGTTGTTTTGCCGGTTTCTTTGTTTTTTTGTTTCAGGGCTTTTAATTTTTCTGTTACAAATTTCGGACTGATAATAGAATACCCCAAGGACAGGTGGGGAATGGCACCGGGATAGTCCCGCATCAGCCGGTTGTCCTTTGCCGGGAATTTTTCCCGCAAGGTCACTTTGCCGAAATGCGCCAGGAATACCATTTGTTCGGCCATCTCTGTGGTGGTGATTTTTCCGTCGCAGGCATGAGACATATTCACAGGCGATGATGCCAGGAGATTCACCCCGGCAGTGGCATCGATTTTCCCCCTGTATTTTTTATAGAATTGATTAAACACGATGTCCCGGCTCCACGGGGTAAAAACCAGGTCATAGGGAGCGTTGTCCGCATTTGGGATATATTCTTTCCGTACTTCATTATCTTTGTTGTTATTGTTGCTCCAGTAAAACCCTTTTGTGCCCCCGGGAAATTCGCCGGTTCCACTGCGCCACAATTTGCTTTTTTTGGTTCCCAGCAGGAAGATGGCAATCTCATTGGTTTTGGTATCGGCCATGAGCCAGTCGTTGGTATACATGCCGTTGTTTTTGAACTTCAGTATCTTCACCGCCTCATCGATGCTGCTGGCATACTGGGCTGCTTTGCGAATCCGGTAGGACTGTGGGGTTCCATCCATATCAAAGGGCGTTTGACTGGTGGTGGTTTCTCCCATCATAATACCGGCGGAATTGATATAAAAATCCGCGCCAGAATGAATCCCACCGGGAAAGGTCTCATAAACCAACCGGTGACCTTTATCCGGCACCACATCGCAAATCACGTTCCAATGAACGCCGGTATACCCGTACCACATAAAAATCTGTCCGAATACGATTTTTCCGTCTTTGGAGGCCGGTCCATTAGCCAGGAACCCGGAACATTTATGTTCCCGCATAGGGATAAGCAGTTCATCTTCGGCAGACAGGAAACTTTTCCCGCTTAAGGCGTGAGGTGTACGCCGCAAAGCACTCCACACCTGGCCGATATCGATAGTGGTGTTGAGGGTGACAATATCGATCAAATCCAGTGACCGGCCTTCAAATTCAGCGCCGGCTTTGGCGGCACCGTCGGCAATCCCTTTCATTTCGGTCAGGTATTCTTCATCGTATTTGCGCAGAAAAAACGCATCGCTAATAAACCGCATCTGCTGCCATCCGTCTCTCGGGTTATCGGTATTGGCTTCAATCGCCAGCTTCTTCAAATAAGCTGCAATTTCATCTGCCAGCAGGTAACCGTATTGATAGCCCCTCTGGTAAGGTTTACCTTCGATGTGAACAAAAAACCAGCCTTTGTCCTGGTAACAGAAAGCCGGACCGAACCACTTGACTGTTTCCATGGGCACATAAGCAGTAATATCTTCCACTTTTTCCACACTAATATCGTCAAACCAGGCCTTTCCTTTGGCGTTTCCATTGAAACCCAGGTGGAGCCGAACCCTGTCTATGCCGCGAGTAGCAATAAAAAGGGTTTCGATTTTTTGCCAACCGGATGAAGCTCCCAGGGATGGTGAATGGTTGGTAAAAGGAAAGGAATCCATGGTTAAACAGGCGGCCACAGAGGTGGGATACCGGTCCATGGGCCAGGTTTTCGCAGATTCGGTTTTGACCCACCCGCTCAGCCGGTAAAGATGTCCTACTTTAAAGGACAGAGGATCGGAAACCACCGTGCTTTTTTTCCATTGCTGGTGGGAAATCAGCAGGCTGTTTTCACCCGAATGGGCATTTTGGCTGTCTATTTTAACCTGTTCTTTTTCACCTGTTTTCAGGTACCATTGCACGGGAAACCTCCGCGCATCTATTTTTTCAAATCCGTTATTGGGTACGGTAATGGCATCAGCAGCCATAAGATTAAATGCTGAGAAGGAAATCAGCGTCAGAAAGAGAATGAAAAGGGTATAAATCTTCTTATTCATAAAAACCTCCTGGTGTTTTTGGCCCACGAATGACACGAATTTTAAGTATTTCTTCGTGGATGGTCTTTTATTTTACCACAAAATGCCTGAAATTGCCTGATTTTTTTTAATAGGAGCTTACTTATTCACCTGGAACGTGGTATCACCTTTTTCAAAGAAACCGATGATCTGTTTAATGGCAGCGATACCCGCATTGATATTTGCCTCGGCTGTTTGGGCTCCCATTTTCTTTTTGGTGAAGAAGCTTCGGAGATCGTATTTCCCGGTGATTTCATCTTTGCATTTAGGCGCCACATCCGCGGCAAACAAGAAATCTTCCCTTTCTGCAAACATTTTTAACAGGGAAGGCTCATCGATTACATCTTCTCTTGCCGTATTAATAATGGCGGCTCCTTTTTTCATTTTGGACATCAGTTCGTAATTGGCCAGCCCAATGGTTTCCTTCATTTTGGGCAGGTGGAGGGAAATGTAATCGCAGGTTTCATACAACGCATCCACGGCATCCACGGGCGTTACACCGTCGGCTTCCATTTTTTCTTTGCTGATATAGGGATCAAACGCATAGACCTCCATACCGAAACCTTTGGCAATAGCGTTTACAGCAACTCCCACGTTTCCGTAAGCGTGAAGGCCCAGTTTTTTGCCTCTTAATTCTGTGCCGGGCTTGCCCGTATAATGACGCCTCGCCAGGTTGAGCATCAGGCCGAACACCAGTTCCGCCACGGCATTGGCGTTTTGACCCGGGGTATTCATTACCACCACGCCGTGCTCTGTGGCGGACGGCAAATTCACGTTATCAAAACCCGCACCGGCTCGCACCACAATCTTTAAATTTTTGGTAGCGTCGAACACTTCCGGTGTTACTTCATCGCTTCGTACAATCAATGCATCCACATCTGCCACACTCTTAATTAAGTCTTGCGGATCTGTATAGGATTCCAGCAGGACCAGTTCATACCCTGCCTCTTCGCAAATTTTTGAGATATTTTCTACCGCTTCTTTAGCAAACGGTTTAAAGGTTGCTACCAGAACTTTTTTCGACATGTTTCACCCCTTTCTATTTTTTATAATTGAAATGTTTATTTATTATAAGCATACTCAATTTTACCATCATATTTGATTTTAATCCATAACCCTTTCTTTGTCAAACAAAAAAAATTGGCTGTTTCGATTTTTATTTCGATTGGCTGTTGCATCTAAGCCGATTTTCTAGTATAAAATAGAGTAAATGAAAAAAGAAAGGAGGATAATACATGTCTTATATATTTTCCAAAATTTCAAACCGTATTGTACGGTCAGAAATAAGAGAAATCTTAAAATGGACCCGTAAACCAGGGGTTATTTCCTTTGGCGGTGGGCTGCCAGATACCTCCCTCTTTCCCATACAGGATATTATCGACATTACCGATGAGGTACTAAAGAAAAAAGGGTTCCTGGCACTTCAATATGGACCCACACAAGGGGAAACCGAAATGCTGGAAGCCCTGACAGAACATATGGCCAATTTCGGCGAAGCAGCTTCGCTAGAACAAGTTTGCGTCACATCGTCTTCGCAGCAAGGTCTTGATCTTCTCTCCCTGCTATTCCTGGACGAAGGCGTACCTATCATTATGGAACTGCCCTCTTACCTGGGCGGCATCCAGGCGTTCCGCCGCTGCGGCGCAGACATGCGCGGCATCCCCATGGACCATAACGGCATGAATATCGAACTGCTGCTCAAATGCCTGGATGAACTGGATAAACAAGGCAAAAAACCCCGTTTTATCTACACCATACCGGATTTCCAGAATCCCTCAGGTATTACCATGAGTCTTGAACGAAGAAAAGAACTCATCAAGATCGCCCGTGAAAGAGAAATCTTATTAGTGGAAGATTCCCCATATCGTGAACTTTCCTTTACAGGAGAAGTCTTACCCAGCCTCTGGACCCTTTCCGGGGGAAAAGGGGTATTAATGCTTAAAACCTTTTCAAAAATCCTTTTTCCCGGTATGCGCATGGGCTGGGTAACCGCAGAAAAAGAACTTATCGAAAAGATCGAGATGCTCAAACAATCGGTTGATCTTTGTACACCATCCTTTACCCAGCTTATCCTGGCAACTTATATCAAACGGGGAAAGATGAAGCAAACCATTGAAAAAGCCATTGAGTGCTATAAACCCAAATCAGCAGCGATGTTGAACGCCCTGGCAAAATATATGCCGGAAGACGTTTCCTGGTCTAAACCCCACGGTGGAATGTTCCTATGGGTAACCCTGCCGGAACGGATCGATACTAAAGAGATATTTATGACAGCTATCGAGCATAATGTGGCTTACGTGATCGGTCGCCCCTTTCACTGCGATTTTTCAGGTGGAAATACCATGCGGCTGAACTACTCGTTCCCCTCCATCGAGCAAATAGAACAAGGTATCCAACAACTGGCAGAGGCCATTAAAAAGGAGATAAAACAATGATTAAACGATTGAGTATTTCATTTATTGTAGTGGCGCTTCTCTTGAGCTTGTTTTTCCCAGCCTGCCGCGATCAACATCAACCCCAGGACCAGGCTGAAGCAAGTGAAAAAGTAGATAAACTGTTTAAAAAATGGGATAAAAAAGATTCCCCGGGCTGCGCCATTGCGATTATTAAAGATGGTAAAATCATTTACAAACGTGGTTATGGGATGGCAGACCTGGAGCGCGATGTCCCCATTACCCCAAAATCCGTATTCGATATCGCCTCCACCTCCAAACAGTTTGTAGCCATGTGCATCTTGCTGTTAGAAGAAGAAAATAAGCTTTCCCTGGATGATGACATCCGCAAACATATCCCGGAAATGCCGGATTATGGCGACACCATAACCGTACGGCATTTGATCCACCACACCAGTGGTATCCGTGATTACCTGGTGTTGATGTCCCTGGCCGGGATGCCTTTTGCCAACGACTACCCCGAAGCCCAAATTGTCGAATTGATTGCCCGACAGAAGGCACTTAATTTCAAACCGGGCGAAGAACACCTTTACAGTAACTCCGGGTATTTTTTACTGGGCGAAATTGTAAAACGAGTCTCCGGTAAAACACTGGGTGAATTTGCCAAAGAAAATATTTTCAAACCGCTGGGAATGAAAGCCACCCATTTTTATGACGATTTTACCCGGATCGTTAGAAACCGTGCCATCGGTTATTCCCCTAAAAAAGACGGCGGTTACGTGACGGAATTGTACCTGTTTGACCTGGTGGGTGACGGCGGGGTACTGACCACCGTGGAAGACCTTTTCCTCTGGGACCAAAATTTTTATCATAACAAGCTGGGTAAAAGCGGCCAGGACCTCATCAAGCGGATGCTTACCCCCGGGACCCTTAACAGCGGCAAAAAACTGGACTACGCGTTCGCACTTGGCATCGGAAACCACAATGGATTAAAAATGGTCAGCCACGGCGGAGGCTGGGCCGGATACCGGTCCCAATTGATCTGGTTTCCCGGGCAAAAATTCTCTGTTATCTGCCTGGCTAACCTGGGCAGTATTAACCCCACCTGGATGGCCCTGCAAGTGGCTGATATTTACCTGGAAGATCAATTCACGGAAAAACCTGGAAAAACCGCTTCTGGTTCGTCGGCAAAAGCTAAATTCATCAAACTTCCCAAATCTGCCCTTAAACAAAAAGTAGGTGCCTATCGAGAAATAGAAAGCGGACGGATATGGAAAGTAAACGTTAAGGGAGAAAAACTTGAAATCACATCCTCCAGTGGGTTTGTCTTTCATATCTCTCCCCTGAGTGCAGCCGAGTTTCAGGCCGTGGATGCGCCGGTGGATATTCACATCACCTTTATCCCCCTGGAAACGTCCAAAAAACAGGCGCAAATGAAGGTAAAAATCGCGGACAGGGAACCCGATATCTATGAAACCGTATCCCTCATTTCTCCCACCCCCGAGCAATTGGAGGAATACACGGGAAACTATCACAGCGACGAATTGGATGTGACCTATAAATTTCTCGTCAAAGACAGGCAACTTGCTGCACAGCAGAAATACATGACGGAAGCCATTCCCCTGGAGCCCACGGTGAAAGACGAATTCAAACTCCCCGGGGGAATGCTAAAATTTATAAGGGATAAAGAGGGCCGGGTTTCAGGCTTTAATGTGGTGGCTGGCCGCGTTAAAAACATCGGCTTTGCAAAGAAATGAATGCGCCCCGCGGCACGGCGCACAGCGTGGCGAGCCGATTTAGGCCCTTCGCCCGGAGACTAATGAAAATTTGGCCACAATGTTACACAAAGGAACACAAAGACCCTTTAATAAAAAGTTTTGTGGGGGGCCAGGGGGCACGAAGTCAGTTGGCAATTGGCAGTTGGCAAAAGAAGAAACGAGGAAACGAAGAAGAAAAGAAAAAGGAAAATGGTACCAATGGGAAATATCCTTATGAAGCGTGGTACGATGACTGACCGTGTATGAAAAGTTTTTGCAGGGTCCAGGGACGGTTTTTTCAAAAAGAGTCCCTGGTCGCCGAAGGCAAAGAAAATCTCTAATAGGAGTTCAGGATGGACATTCTCAAAGTTTTTAAGTTTTATTTCGTTTTTATGTCCATCCTTTAGATAAAAAATGTGGGTTAGTAGATCCGCACGGAGGGCAGCAGTTTTTTTAGAGTGCCTGTGCGGTACAAGAGATATTTGCCTGACCACAGCCCGGACCAGCCGGAACCAAAAAGGACCTGGCACCTTAGTTTTTGGGCAATACCTGATAGAAATTGGACAATGTCTGGGTGATTTTTGACAATTTTTGGTAGATATTGGACAAAAACTGGGAGATTTTTCACATTTTAAAGGCGACAATTCACATATGACGAGCGATATTTCACATTGTTTCAGCGTTTTTTAACATTTTTACGGTGGTATTTCACATAGCAGGGGCGGTTTTTCACACTACCCTGGTGGTATTTCACATAGTAGAAGTGATTTTTCACATTGTCCCGGTGGTATTTCACATAGTCAAGGTGATTTTTCACATTTCCCTGGAGGTAATTCACATAATCACGGTGGTTTTTCACATTACCCCGGCGATTTTTGACATTTCTCTTATTATCGGCGATTTTTTGTAAACCTTTGATGGATTTTTTTCGTATTAATAACTTTAGAAGGAGTGCTGGCCGATTCCTTTGATGTTTCCATGGATTGGTTGATATGCAGTAGAGGTCCGATGTTGTATGGTGACCGGATGGAGCAAAAGCAAGAAACAGGATTGGGAAGTGTGTTGGGTGAAGTTAAGGAGCTTTTGGAACATATGGAGCATGTTCCGCTGCTGCGACATGAGGTGTTAAGTTTTTTTTATAAATTTAAGCTGGAGAATCGTGAACTGGTGGAAACAGCCATGAAGGGCAGCAAAATAGAAGAAGAAAAAGGAAACGATTAGATTTGAACAGGCAGTTGAATTTCGATTACTGATGGTGTTTTCTCAGGATGTTTACAACACTTGCCCATTGTTTGATGAGAACAGAGTTCTACCATTCGATTTCGGAAAGCCGCATCAGGAGACGAAAAACAAAATCAGGTAATTGTTTCGGGATTTTTGGTTGATCCGTGAATTACTATATATTACCATGAAAACCCGTATATTGCTGTAAGTTCTGGGCACAAATTAGGCACAGTCAAGTAAGCCTAACAAATGGTGTTAGTACGACCAATTTCAAGTCAAGCTTTTTGCTCTAAATTATAGGCTACTGACTGCCGGAGACAAGATTTGATGAGAAATTGAGGATTATAGAAAAATGTTGACTTTGTTTTTAGAAAGGAATAGAATTTCAGCAAGAGGTAAAATGAAAAAATTAATCACTATTTTATCTGTATTTGTCTTAATGATTGGATCCCAAAATCTTCTTTTGGCAAAAAATACGCCCCAGGAAGAAAAAAACATGCAAATTGTAAAGTTGTTTATTAATGAGGGTTTAAACAAGGGGAACATGAAATTGGCAGACAAAATTTATGCGTCGAATTACAAACATTACTGGAATGGAGTAATCGATGAAGAAAGAGTTGGGCCCGATGTCGCAAAATATCTCATTAATTTTGTCCAGGAAACCTATGATTATTATAAAGCGACAATCGTAGACATATTCGCAAAAGAAGACAAAGTAACAGTACTTTGCACTTCTAAAGGAAATCTCAAAAGAAGCGGACAAAAAGTCTCTTATAGCTCCGCTTTAATCTTTCGATTCGAAAACGGAAAAATGGTAGAAGGGTGGATAATGATTGATTACCTGGGTATTTACAAACAACTTGGTTACACACTCACCCCCCCTGCCTGGGCGCAAAAAAAAGAGAAATAGAAAAGATTTAAAGATTAAAAGATTAGAAGATTTGGAGGTTATTTGTCTCCTGTCCCCGTTTTTTTCATGTCTAAAGAATAAACTGTCCTTTTCGAAGGAATGTCCCTTTTTGATGCATGTTTTTTTAAAAGTGTCATATATTTATGTCATATTTCAAAAAAAATCCTGGCATTAAAATTGCGATATATTTTAGCGAGATTAGCTATGCTAAAAACATATCAAAAGAGGATATTTATGAAATGTAAAATTCAAATGGTTCTACTCTTCTTTCTGTTGGGATTTCTCTTTATTCATGGAAGCACAAATAAAGCCGTACTCATTACCACTCAAGTGGGTCATCGCATACCCTTCCCAACTTCCGATCCCTTTGACAAAATTCCCTTACTGGGTATTGGATTTGAAATCGATCTGACCAACAATATTGGAGTTGGAGGAACCTTTATATTCCATCAATGGAGCGACTATCTGAGACAATTTGGTGGCAAATACACATTCCGGGAATATAAACCATCGCTGGATTTTTATTATCACTTTAATTTGAGCCAAACGAAAGCCATGGATCTCTTTTCCGGAATCAGTTTCGGTTATCACTTTATTTCAGTTGAAAACGAGCTGGGAAACAAATATGATGGAGAGCTTGAAAACCAGTGCAGCATATCACCCTTTATGGGAATACATCTATATCCTTTTTCAAATCAATCAAGTTTTTTTAAAAATTTATCAGCCACATTCAGGATCCATTGGACGGTTCTTGGGGATTTTTCTGGCTTGACGCTATCGGCTGGTATTTCTTTTAAAATTAAATGATCCAACTACCCGATTAGCAACACCAAATTTCAAAAAAATTTGTTGAACATTTTTGTAGTTTAAGTTTTATGGGGACAGGCAAGGTTTCAGATTTTTCGATGCATTCTGAGCCTCTTGTTCCATGCCGGTAGCCAGTATATGGAAATAGAATTATTTACCTGGCACTTTATCCATAGCCGCCGCCCGGCTGGCAATTGATGAAATGGCCCGGAAATATGGGAAAGAAAAAACGCACGCTCTTGCACGTCAATACATCCTGAACAACCTTTTCGGAATTGAAAAAGAGATGTCTCTTTATGCGGTTTCCTGCTTGAAGCTGGCCCACTTTTTCCAGTCATTGAATCTGCGATTGCATGCCGATGAGCGGTTTAATCTCTACTGTTCCGATGCCCTTGAGAACAGGACAGGAAATGTACCTTTTAATGTCAGATATGGTGCCAGGTAATTTATTTCCAATTTTGGCTGAACCAATACAATCTGAGTGGCTGTGTGAAATTGGAGTGATAGAGTAAAAGCAGACAAGAGGTCATTGTAATCCTTCATTGACCTATTGTAAGTCATCCCGGGGTCATTGTAAGACATCCACAACCCATTGTAAGTCATCTAGAAGACATTGTAAGACATCCAAAACCCAATGTAAGTCATCCTCGACCCAATGTAAGTCATCCACGAGTCATTGTAAGGCATCCCCGAAAAAAGTGCACGGTGTATGACTTTATGACTTTATTGTGGTATCGTTATGGTTATGAGACGAGTAAGTGGGAGAGAAAGGTATTTTGGAGATGGATAAATTTTGAGGATAAAATAGGGGTGAAGATAGGCCAATTGAAATTAGACATGCACAATGATAAGAAATTGAGAGGTGAACTGCTGGTTGGATTGAAAGATTTAGGGGGTCTTAAATATTCAGAGATCAGCCTGATGGACAAAAAGTCATAAAGTCATGCACCGTGCAGATTTCGTTCCGGGAGAATCGGTGAGCTGGTAGCCACTGCCGGTTGAAATTCCTTCCGGCCGGTTGGTGGCCCGGGGGCCGTTGCCGGTTGAAATTACTTCCTGCAGTCCGAAAAAAACACCGGCGGCGATACGGCTGCCGGATCCGGATCCCTTTCATCGATGAAAAACCGGAAAAGGCAAAAATGGCATGTCCAAGAGATGCTGCCGGCTGAAAATGGCATTTTTGTCCTTTTCAGCGCTAAAATCCGGACCTGGCAAAAATGTTGCCGGGAATATAGATCAATAGGCGATCTTCAAGGGCTTCTAAGGGACGGGTCTGTATAGATAACTTCTGTTTCTCTGAGCATGAAAGAAAAAAACCTGTTTCTGTTTTTAGTTTTTCTATTCTTTCCGTCCTATCATCTTCAGGTATCGTTCCTGGTTTTAAGATAAGTGCGTCAAATTGCTTCGACAACATGAAGGCAGTATTAGGTTCGCTGTAACCGGAGAGTGAAAGGGGGACACTCAAGAATGCCTTTGCCGGAAGCAATATCTAAGACTAAGAATGTTACCTTTTATTTTTCTCTGTGGCTAAAAGAGATCTTGTTGAAGATGTACGGAACCGATTTGGAGTGTTACAGGACCCCTTTGCAGCATGACTCAACCGATTTGCAGCGTTGCGCAACCAATTTGCAGTGTTGCGCGACCAATTTGCAGCCGTGCACAATCAATTTGCAGCAGGTTTGAAGCACTTTGAAGCATCAAAAAGTCAATTCGCAGCAGAAATCAGGCCATTAATCATCTCTCCTACCGCACGGGCACTCTGTGAAACCTATTGCCCTCCGTGCGGATATACTAACCACTACTCATATCTACAGGATGGACATAAAAACTAAAAAAGAAAAAACTTAAAAAATTTAAAAATGTCCATCCTGAAAATACTATGCCTCCGGCAGCCAGGGGATTCTTTTGAAAAACCACCCCCTGGACCCCCGCAAAACTTTTTATTTAGGAAAGAAAAAAAGTTCAGCGCCGTCAGGCGTTTTTTAATCGCCCGAAGGGCACCTTTTTAATAAACTAAAATTGTAAAGACCGGTTGCATCCAGGAGATTCCCAACAGGAATTCCTCCGTCTTCAATAGTAATAGGACGTGAAAATAAATTGTTTTTAAGGTATTTTAATGTATCCAGGCCAGAGGCACTGTTATCAAAATCAATGGTTAAAACGATTTTACAAAGCTCGGCAAAACCGGGGCCGGCTTCAAAACAGGAACTAATAATGGGCTTCAATCCATGCTGCCTGGCCAGATCAGTAAACCCACCGATCTGACTGAACCCTCCCAAAAGAGTGGGCTTTAATACAAGCGCTGCCAATCCTTCCGGGATTTGCAAATCACCAGGTTTCATGCCCGTTAAGGTCTCATCCAGCGCCGTAGGAATTCCCGTCTCTTGATAAAATTGACCCAACCGCCGGATGTTCTTAAATCTAAAAGGCTCTTCAAGATATTCGATCAAAGCTTTACTACCATTAATTCCTTTTGCAAAAGCCACAGCCGTTTGAAAATCCCATTGCTGATTGGCATCCAGCCGAATCAGCACCCCGGGGGGAAGTACTCCAGCAGCACGATTGATTCGCTGGATATCTTCTGCCAGTGAATCCCGCCCCACTTTGATTTTTATGGTTTTAAACCCTTTTGCCAATATTTCTTTAACCGAATCTTCAACGGTCTCCAACTGCCCGGGGAAATGCAGCAGCGCGTTCACCGGTATTTTCCGCTCCTCGACAGCAGCCGTGAATTCGGGGAATACTTTTTTCATATACTGCTGCAGCAAATTCACAGCAGCGGTTTCCAGCCCAAAAACAACCGAAGGATAGGGGATAAGATCAGGCACCAGTTGGGAAAAATCCCCACTCAAAAGCGAGAATTCTTTGATCAATGACATACCCGCTAATTTCCCGGCCAGTTGAAAAACCTGTTTTTTTGCCTGTGCCAGGGTTTCCTTGCTGAATCCATACAAGGGCGCGATCTCACCGTACCCGGTTAACCCTTCCTCATCCGTCATCCCCACCACCAAACCTTCCCTGGTTTTGAGACTTCTTTTACCAATTTGAACAGGCTCCTTAAAGGGAATGCTGTACCGGTAAATACAAACGTCTTTGATTCGAACATTTAATAAGTCAATCATCTAAACCCCATATTTTTTTGTGCCCTTTTGCGGCCATTTTTAACGACTACTAAAAATCCACCCGATGGAAAACAAAACACCGTAAATCAAAAGCAGTCTCCCTGTAACAGCCAATGCCTTATTGAGTGATGGCCCATCAGTTTTGGAAAAGATCACCCCCAACACACCAGGAGTAAAGAAAAGAGTTAAACCACCCAACGAGGCCAGCTTGTATTTATCGGTTACCAGGTAAATCACCACCGGGATCAAACAGGCCGCCAAGACAGAGTAAAAATACTCCTTCATGGCAAAACCCCTGCCAAAACGAACCGCCAACGTTTTTTTACCCGTTTTTTTATCTCCCTCTATATCACGCATGTTGTTGACCGTCAAAATCGCCACAGATAAAAGCCCGGGCGCAAATCCTGCCAAAATAACTACCCAGTTGACGGTCAATGCCTGGACATAGTAAGTTCCACCCACAGCCACAGGCCCGAAAAAGATAAGTACAAAAACATCCCCCAGTCCCAGGTATCCCAGCGGATACGGCCCTTCAGTATAAAGAATACCGGAAAGAATAGAAAGAGCTCCGATCACGGCAATGGGCCATCCACCCCGGTACACCAGGTACAAACCCAGCAAGGCAGTAATAATAACGGTCAACCAGATGGCCCGTTTCATTTGCTGCGGTGTGACCAGGCCAGCCTGGGTCACCCGTAACGGCCCGATTCGTTCCGGGTCATCCGTGCCCTTTTTAAAGTCTGCATAGTCGTTAACAAAGTTGGTATTCACCTGGATCAGCAAGGCACAAACCAACGCAACAATGGCAGAGGGAAAATGATGTACCCCATCCCCGTACGCCATAGCCGCCCCCATGATTACAGGCGCAACCGCAGCAGGCAGCGTCTTAGGACGACTCGCCAGTAACCACGTCTTCAAACCACCTGGTTTCATTTTATTTTTGCCTCCGGCGACCAGGCCCTCGGCGAGGGCAGCCGCAGCAGGCGCATTCGCGCCATCGGAAGGCTTCCTTACCAGAATCAACCGATAATGTATCCTCTTTTGACATTAACATTGATTAATCCACAGGTTCTTGTTTCAACCGTTTGGGGAAGCCTTCAACTTCTCTTCCTCGCTTCTTCGCTTCCTCACTTCCTACTTCTTACTTCCTACTTTCTACTTCTTCTCTTCTTCGTGCCCTTCGTGTTCCTTCGTGGCTAAAAAAATCAAGGTCTTTTAGGGAACTTCGAGAAATCCGGTTTTCGTTTCTCCAGGAACGCATTACGGCCTTCCTGGCCCTCTTCAGTCATATAAAACAACATGGTGGCATTACCTGCTAACTCCTGGAGACCCGCCTGCCCATCACAGTCAGCATTCATAGCTGCTTTGAGACAGCGAATAGCCAGGGGCGAATTAGCCAGGATTTCACGGCACCATTGAATGGTTTCCGCTTCCAACTGCTCCAACGGCACCACTTTGTTCACCAGACCCATTTGCAGCGCCTCTTGCGCATTGTACTGGCGGCACAGGAACCAGATTTCCCTGGCTTTTTTCTGCCCTACTACCCGCGCCATATAACTGGCACCGTAACCACCATCAAACGAACCGACCCTAGGACCGGTTTGCCCGAATATGGCATTTTCCGCACAAATAGTGAGATCACAAAGCAAATGCAGCACATGACCACCACCAATAGCATAACCCGCCACCATAGCTATAATAGGCTTGGGACAGGTACGCATCTGCCGCTGAAAATCCAATACATTTAACCGGTGAACACCCTGTTCATCCTGGTAACCGGAATCGCCGCGGATTCTCTGATCCCCACCGGAACAAAACGCCTTGTCTCCTTCACCGGTTAAAATAATTACACCGATTTTTTCATCATCCCTGGCATCTGCCAGCGCCCGGGACATCTCTACAACCGTTAACGGCCGGAACGCATTGCGTACCTCCGGACGGTTGATGGTGATTTTGGCAATCCCTTCAAACTTGTGATATTTAATGTCTTCAAAATTACCTGCATTTTCCCATTTGACGTCTGAAACCATTAACAACTCCTTATTTTAATTTTTTAGCCGCGTTCTATTTGGCTGCCGCTTCTATTATATCATTTTATTGATTTTTGTTTTGATTTTTTCTTGCAAATCCCGATGCAATTGATAGTTTTCTTTTCGCTGGGTCTTGATTTCAATAATCAATGACTTTTCCGACTCCAAAGCCATTTGATATATTTCTTCAAATTCCTTGTTTGTCTTCGGTGCAGCATAATCCAACCCAAACATACCAGCAGCCCCGGAAAATTCCAAACCGTGAGGGGTTCCAAAATAGCGATCAAAAATATCCGCAGCTCCGGGAGAATTGGCAATGGGAAGAAACGAAAATATCCCGCCGCCATCGTTATTAAAAACAACAATAATGAGGGGCTTTTTTAAGGTTTTTACCAGTGCCAGTGAATTTAAATCATGCAGAAAGGCCAGGTCACCGATCAACAAGGTGGTTGTGGAGTTGAGTGCTTGTGCAAAGCCGCACGCAGTGGCAACAGTACCGTCAATGCCGCTGGCTCCGCGATTACCCCCGATAGTGATGAGTTTCCCTGTGGGAATGACGTACATGTCCATTTCACGCACCGGCATGCTGTTGGCTAAAAACAACCCATGGTTCTCCGGTATCAATTGAGATATTACCCGTGCCGCATTGATTTCATTAACCCCAGTCAACCGTTCAGTGAAATCCGTAACCACCCGGCCAACACTTTTCGATGCCTCTTGAAGAAAACGCAAATGATCGTCTGTTTGCTGGGGGTTCACATTTACCCCTGACAAAAGAGATTCAATAAAATCACGGATTTTAGCTTTAATCCGAATGGACACGATATGCAGCGGATCATTTCGCAAGGAATGCCCCAGTACCGTGATATAATTCTCCGGCCGCTGTTTTTCCATATACTGGTACCACCGTTTCGAAGTAATCCTGCCCCCCAGGTGAAGCACCGTATCGATGACATACTTTTTCAAATAGCATTCTGATAGGAGCACCTGGTCGTAATAGTGGATGATATTTGCATGTGGATGCATTCGCAAACCGGAAACAATGTCAGGAAAAACCGGCCAGTCGAGTTTTTCAGAAAGCCGAATAACCGCTTGTTGTTCTTCAACAGAGCCCAATTTCCCCACCACGATAATACCGCGTTTCGTATTGTTAATAATGGATACTACCTGGCTGTCGCCGGATATACCTGTAAATTGTTCACCGGCAGTGTACCAGGTATACACCTTCCCATTATGCAGCCAGCGATTAACAGATGTTAAGTAAGCGGCACCATTAAAATCGGTTTTATCCGGGGCCAACGGTTCCCGGAACATACAATTGATATGCACCGGGCCGGGCATGGGATTTTTTGAAATAAATATTGCCTGGTCAATGGTGGTTAAAAGTACCTCCGGTTTGATATTAATATCCGGTGCGGGCAAACTGGTCTGCCATCGCACATAGTTCCCGTATATTTTTACCTGGTCAATGGTCTGGAGTGCGCCGGTATGTTGCAGCTCCGGCGGCCGGTCAGCAGTTAATAAAATCAACGGCAGCTTCTTTTTCGACGTTTCCACCACCGCAGGAAAAAAGTTTGCCGCTGCCGTACCGGAACTGCAAATCAAAACAGCCGGATGTTTGCTGATGGAAACATGCCCCAGGGCAAAGTATGCCAGCCCTCTCTCATCATAGTGAACGATTGTCTTCACCTTCGAGTGTTTGGCCGCTGACACTGTTAACGGCGATGACCGTGAACCGGGTGCAATGCAAAAACAGGTCACACCACTGCGTACCAGTTCTTCAATGATCAACCCGGCCCAGGCATAATTTAGATTAGGTGCTTCATCCAGCTTCATCTTTCACTGTTTACCATTTATGATGTCTAAAAAATTGGTAATCTTACACTCTACTTCTTGCCATTCGGCCTCAGGGATGGAGCCATCCACAATTCCCACTCCTGAATAGAGGCACAATTTATTCTTATCGATTAAACCGGACCGAAGTCCCACGGCAAAATCGCTGGAATCGCAGCCTACAGTTCCAATAACCCCGGCATACCAACCCCGTTTAAACGGTTCACACTGACGAATCGCTTCCAGTGCCTTGTCCAGGGGGCAGCCACCCACTGCGGGGGTGGGATGCAGGACATTGATCAGCATGTCATCCGCCGCATTTTCTTTTAATGTCCCTTTTACATGCGAAATAAGGTGTTGACCCTCCTTTAATTTTAGTAAACCCTTTTGATGCTCTACTTCCAACGACGTGCACAAGGGTCTGAGGCCTTTTTCAATAAAATCAATCACAAAATCATGCTCCCGCCGCTCTTTATCCGAGTTCATTAATTCCCTGGCCAGTTGGAGGTCATCCTGTTCTCCTTTCCCCCGTGAGCGGGTTCCAGCCACCGCTTCACTTTCAATCAGCCGCCCCTTTCGTTTATACAACTGTTCCGGCGATGACCCCACAAAGGCCTTTTTCCCGTCAAATTGAAAAAGAAAATCGTAACGCCTGGAAGGCAGACTTTCTTTAAGAAAAAATAATATAGCCACCGGGTCGATGTCAGCAGCAAAATCCAATACAACTTTTCGTGCCAATACGGTTTTATCATAGCGATGGTCCCGGATTTCGCCAATGACCCGGGTTAGGTTTTCCTTCCACTCCTCGTAACCAGGGTAATCAATTCGTGATAATAACTTTCCCGGCGTTGAAAATGTTGTATTTGAATAATCACTGAAACGCAGCTGCTCCAATTCTGAGCGGATTTTTTCGAAATCTTCAGGTTTTTCTTTATTTAAAAGCACATTGCAGGCCAGGTAAGTACGCCCGTTTCTTGAAAGTAATTCAAACCGGGGAATAAAAAATCGGCAGGTGCCGAAAGATTCCCAGTCTGCATCAATATGACCGGGGGCAAAAGCAAGCCCGCCGTAGTATCTTTTATTGGGATTTTCTATGGAGAGGCGGCTGCGCATATGGTCGAACGTTTCAGCGCAATTAAACGTCTCTTTGCTGCTGATTAAATCCGCAATACCGATCCCTGATGCTTCCATATCTTTCGGATCCCGCCCCGAAAAATAAAACCTGGTTTTATAGTGCTGATGTTGAGCAGCCAACCATTTCAAAAGGTCCTGCCCTTCAACAGGGACTTCCAAACGGACAACCCGGGCCCCGGTAAACCGGACGGCTTTTGATAACACTTTTTTTAATCCACCGGCCAGGATGGCTTTTGCTTCATGGGCGGTATATATTTTATCGCTGTGGTTATAACGGGTTTGATAGTCGAAACGATTCATTTGTTATTTTTCTCCTTGATAAATGGTGACAACCCCAAAGGTTAAGGGCTTGAACCGAACATTTCGAAAACCTGCTGTCTGCATTAATTGACAGAAAGACTGGCCATAAGGAAATGTTTCTATAGTTTTGTTCAGATAGCGGTAAGCATGTTTGTCCCGTGAAATCACTGCACCAACCCGGGGGATAATGTGTCTCAAATAAAAAAGGTGAAGTTTTCGCAGGATTTTGTTTGCCGGCAGGGAGAATTCTAAAATAAAAGCCTTGCCTCCTGTTTTTAAGACCCTGAAAATCTCCGTTAAAACAAGAGAGGGATTGGTAACATTGCGGATACCAAAGGCCATGGTAACCACATCGAATATATCATTAACATAGGGAATATTGATCGCGTCTCCCTGCAGGAGAGAGACTTTAGGGGACAGCTTTTTTTTGATTGCTTTTTTCCTGGCCAATTGGAGCATTTTCTGCGCCATATCACATGCGTGAGCATGTTTGATCCGGGGGCTGTGTTTCAATAAACTGAACGCCACATCTCCGGTCCCGGTGGCAAGGTCCAACAGTTGTTGGTTATCTTTTTTTTCAATTCCCTGGCTCAATTTGTACCGCCAAATAATATCTTGTCCAAAAGAAAATAAGTGGTTTAACAGATCATATCGCCTGTGGATCCGATCAAACATTCGGAAAGATTTCTCTTTTCCTTTGTATATTTTACCCGCTGCAAGGTTCATCGCTAACACAAATACCTAAGATATAAGTTTTTTATACTATCACAAATGGTTGAATATTTCAAATCCAATTCCGGTCCAAATCCATTGCCAACTGCCAACTGCCAACTGCCAACTGAATAATGGTCTTGCTCATTTGTTTGATATCTGTTAAAATAAAGCATCCGGCAAGATACAAAGGAGTGTAAAAAATGAAAAAACAACTATTCCGCGATATATTGGCTGATACCGGGGTGCCTCATACCATATGGAAGTTTTTCCTGATCTCAATTGTACTGCATGCTCTCCTGGTTTATGCATTGTTTATGGTGCCGCTAACACCCGTTGACGTCAATGTGGATTTACACAAGGGTTTCTCCCGGAAATCAAATCGACCTTTTTCGCCTGATGTTAAAAGGGAATACCCTGGAACCCCGGGGAGTATGGGAAAGCAGATAACAGAAAGGAAGAGATATTTGGATAGCCCACCGGAACGGCTGTGGGCGCAAGATACCAGGGAATCATATACGCGTACCACTGGTGGTGATAATATAGATTATACTGTCGATGATGAAGATGCTCGTACACCCATACCAGCGGAGACAGCGGCATCCTCCGGTGTTGTCTACCAATACCCCATCCGTAATGTGGATGTTAACGTCGATCATTACGTTAAAATGTACGACAAACCCTTCCTGGATGCCCGAAAGAAACCGTTGTCAGCATTTCCTGTTTTACCTTTCAATGTCACAAGAAGCACTCCTTCTTACCGCAAAGTGAAGCAATTCATAGAGAAAAAACAATTGCCCCCCAAACAATTGGTAAAAATTGAAGAGCTAATCAATTCCTTCTATTACGATTACCCGATGCCCAAAGGCAAACATCCTTTTTCCATCACTACAGAAATGGGTGTCTGCCCCTGGGCACCTTCTCATCAGTTACTGCATATCGGTTTGCAGGGCAAAATCGTTGAACGTGATATAAGAGATAAGAAACTGGTCATTGCTAAGGACCTTAAGCTACGGGTTGTGTTTAATCCTGACAGGGTGGCGGCCTACCGGTTGATCGGATATTCCAAACGGAAACCCAGGCTGGGTCAATTGCAGGATAATTGGAAAGAGGGGAGAATGCTGCATATAGGGCAGTCGTTTACGACCCTGTATGAGATTATCCCGGCAGCAACTGAAACCGATAAATCCCCGGATACCCGGGAGGAAGAGGTAAAACCCGGGGTTCAAAATGAACGTAAAAAGGAAATGGCAACAGTAAAAGTAAGTTACAGAGAGCCCAAAGGAACACTGGTAAAACGAGTATCGCAAAAGGTTTGGCAAAAACAAGACAAAGATAAGGAATCCTCGAATAATTTCAAATTTTCCGCTGCTGCAGCTCAGTTTGGTATGATGTTGAAAAACCCGGAACTTAAAGAGCTTTCATCTCTCATCACCCTTTTGGAACTGGCAAAGGATGCTGTAGGAGAGGACCGTTACGGTTACCGCACCGAATTTGTGAAATTGCTGGAAGCCTATAAGGAATTGTTGAAAGAACCTGAATAACAGGCTTCTAAGACTTTTTCCTGGCATCTTTGTAGTATTTGTAGAAGATGCTGTTGATTTCCTCGATATTTTCAAATACGATTTTCCGCAATCTATTTTCATTGATATCATCAAACGCACCTTCCATTTTTCCCAGGTAAAAATCGGAATCGTAATAATCGATATTGGGTTGATCCGTGGAAAGGCTCTCGAAAGATTCTTTAACAATCCTGGGAGCAATTTTTTCAAAATAAGCTAATATTCGTTTTAACACTGCCTCATCACTTTGATTGTTGATCATTGTTTTACCTCGGCTATATTTTTTATATCCTGTCGTTTAATTTTAAGGGAATAGGAAGAGCAAGTCAATGGTAATTGTCTTATTTTTAGCTGCGAAGAGACCCAAAGTAAGAAAGGTGACCAGGCAAATAAAATTGGCCTCCTGGATGACCCAAAACAAATCCAAGTACCACAATGTTTGCGGCAAGTGCAGCAGCTTCTGAAATAATTCCCCCAACTTCTGCGGCAATTCACTCAACTCTTGAGTCAATTCCCTCAACTTCTGAGGAAAGTGCCGCAAATCCTGGGACAGTTCACCCAACCTTTGGGAAAAATGTCCCAACTCCCGGGACAATTTCCTCAACCTTTGGGACAAGCGCAAAAGGTATTTTTACGCTTGTATTTTCCTGTGTATTTTCCCCCTATAGTCAAGTACTGATCGGCTTTTTTGTCCGCACATACTATTTTGCCTGGCAACATCTTCCCCCAAAAATCCGAATTTTAAAGTCCCATCCCTGGATTTCACCAGGGTCAGCATTTTTCTCTTGCGTTTGTTTTAAACCAATTGTTTGTAATTTATGATTTCAAGTTGACAATTGTTTTGCGTTCTGTTACTATTCTTAAAATCTAGAAATCGAGGCGCTAATGAGTGATTTAAATATTTCCAATGAAATAATGCCCATAAAATCGCGGGAGCAAATGATCCGATATATGGATGGCTATTCGGCGGAAAGAATGGAAGAACTGGACGGTAGAAAAATCAGGCGCCCTTTAGTAAAAAGTTATATGCTAGAACATGTGGGAGATTCCGGAAATGTCAAATCAGTTACCGATATCTTAAATTCACAGGGTATCGTATCAACCCGGATCGATAATAAACTGTTCAAACTTCAAGAAACAAAAACGGAAGATAATGAATATATGGGATTTCTAGAAATTCTAAGTCCTCGATATTTTGTTATCTATACTCTTCATGAGAGCCAGAAGAGTGATCGCTGGGTAAAGAATTTAGTATACAACTCCCCTGAACTGGACCATGTTTGGCTGAGTGGGTTGACGTTTAATGTATTATGGGAAAGAGTCGTTCAATTAAACCGTCCCAATCGGTATGCCAGGATTTTATTTCAGCACGAAAGTATTTACCAAATCGATAATGACCCAGAGTTGTGGGATGAAGACGAAGAGGAAGTGGAAGAGGATTATATGGAAATCGTGGAGCGTCGAGCTTCAAAATTCTCACTTGTCGATAAAATATCAGTGGTCCAGGAAAAATTGAATCAACTTCAAGAAATCTATTTTCCGCTTTATGCCATAAGCCAACTAAGATTTCCATCCCCGGTAGGACGTGGGGGGCATGATTTCTATAGTGACGGTAAAGTTACAAACAGGAGCGGTAATTTCCGCGACCACCGCAGCCATATTATTTACATCCAGCGTATTTACGACGAACTCATGAAAATAACGGAAGATAAAGTTTGGTATTCCATCCAAGACCAAAATATAAGAATTCCGCGGACTTTCCAAAAACTAATCGGTTCTCCGTTGTCTATTAAATTTAAAGAGCCACTGAACCAGGAAACCTTTGACTATTGGGTTAAGTCTACTTTTAGCAGGAGTAGAAATAAATTCCGTTTATGGGGGAATCCCATAAAATTGGGCCCCAGAAAAATTCACGTTTATGGAGTTGACAGGCATCTCTGGCAGCCTATTTTCCTGGAAATCACCGATAAACATTTATTGGCGATTATTCCTAAAGGAACATGCGGAAATACCGTCCATCGACTGGTGACGAATATTCAAAGCTATATCGATCCTGCTGCGGATGTATATGTAGGGAAGACAAAGTACAGTGATATCGCTGAGATGACTTCCAGGGGTGTAAAATATGACTCTTCCCGTTGAGACGCTCTGTGGAGACCCTCTTTTTCAATTGAATTTGGCTATATGGTTATCTCAATCCAAACCGGATTTTGCTGAGAGGCCGATATTTTATGAAAGCGGTTTCAGTATTTACTCCATAGGTCCTCGGCTTGTAATTCCTCCCGATATCAGGTTAAAAATAAATGAATCTAAAACTGAATACCAGGACAGCGCTGTGCCTGATATGGTTTTAGCAAATGATGATCGTACTAAAATTTGTATCCTTGAATGCAAAAAAAGTTCATTTGGGGTAAAATCATCCACAGCGCTTCAAGCAAAAAGTTTACTGGTTATTTCAGGGCCTACAGCGGCTGAAGTATTGGCGATAGGATTAAGAAACCATTCTCAGGGAGTCTTAGCTTATTTAACCAGAAACGATCAAGTAGATGCACTGCAAGATACTCTAGACAGTCTGATAAGTGAATTGTTATCTGTGAAAATTGAGGTTGGAGAATCCGGTT
This sequence comes from Candidatus Aminicenantota bacterium, assembly GCA_011772425.1. Taxonomy (GTDB): domain Bacteria; phylum Acidobacteriota; class Aminicenantia; order UBA2199; family UBA2199; genus JAKAGC01. Next base: position 16,993 of record WVZO01000398.1, on the reverse strand, counting down.
GTTTTGGTATCGGCTGTAATGAGAGTTCGATTACTATAGAATATCCTGAAAATCTCAAAAAAATAATGAATTTGACCCTCGAATCTCCTGTCGAAGTTTTGTTGATAGAAGAAGGCACAGACCCTCGTCCCCTTTATTTTATTCCTTATGATCCATCTGCTTTTAATCAACAATCTGAGGATGAACAAAAAATATGCCGCAGGATATTGTATGAACGCTTTCTGAGTCATATTTTATGTAAAGTTGGCTCTGCTGTAATTCCAACAGAAGTAATCTTCTCAATTGATGAGATTTTAAGTGCTGTAACTTTTCAGCTTTATACAATCTGGGATGACAGCCCGGCAAAAAAACACTTAAGACGACTATTAAAAGAATTCATGATGACAGTGCAAGGTTTCCTTAATGATAGGCTTAAAAAAGATGTCCTGACCTTTAAATCAGGGTTAGGATGGGTGATTGAGATAAAAGATCACGAATTTCATGAGAATATTATTAAACAAGTGAGCAAATTCAAACCAGGGGGCATGGACCTTGAAAAAGAAATAATGCCCAGTTTATTTGATGATTGATTTATTAGAAGTCTTTTGAGATCACTTACCTACTGTTCAATATAAAGCTTCTTCTCATCACTCTTATGATCTTTATCTTTGTATCTCGGTTTCTCAAGCAGGTAAGGATATCGTTCCCGCAGTTGTTCAAACAAATCCTGTTCCAGCTGAGAACCATAAAGTGTTTCCGCTTTTGCTAGCTGCTCGACTGTTAAATTCTTTGCTCCCTTAAGATTTGCTGAAATAAGACTGGCGCCATCGAATTTCGCAGCTCTGAGATCAACCCCGGAAAAATTGGTGAGATAAATCTTTGCACCACTAAAATCAACATTTATAAGATTGGCATCCGTCAGATCCGTTTTAATAAGATACGCATCTCTTAATTTAGCGGACAGAAATGTGGTTTTCATGAGTTTAGCGAAATTCAAGAACGCCCCATTCAGTTGAGAACAACTAAAAATTGCCCCGCTGCATTTTGACCTCTCCATTTTCGCACCTCTAAAATCAACCCAACAAAGCATGGCCTTCTCCAGGTTAGCATCATTCAGGTTTGCTCCTCTAAAATTATATTTCTTTAAATCCATTTCTTCCAGATGTGCTTTTTCCAAATCTAATGGAAACCAATTCCCTTTAATTCCAATATGAATTAAGGTGCCCAAAATAGCCAATATAACCAATTGGGCCGGATATAGAAAACATAAACTCGGTATTTTAACATTAACAATTGGTAACTCAATTTGGGTGTGCTTGATAAACAGGTGTTGGTCCTCAATATGACTAAGAGTAAAAGCAATGTAGAGTGAAATGATAATTAAACTAAAGCAAATTTTCCGCAAGTTTTTTGAAACCTCTTTAATAAGATTCATTGTGTAATTAAACCTTTCGTTAAAGCTATTCGGGAACCTGGCACCAGACAAGTCGGCTGCCCCAAAGTCCACTTCAATAATCTTTGTTTCAGTGAAATCAGCTTCACGTAATGAGGTATTTTGAAAATTCACCTTATCCAATTTGATTCCATTAAAATTGGCTCCATTAAAATTGGCGCCCACAAGATCAGTATTCGTTAATTCCTCTCCTTCCAATGATATGCCTAAAAAATCACGATCTCCCTTCTGATAGCGCTCCTTTAGTACAAGAGTCTTCACCCTTTCTAACATAACGATCACCCCCTTTGATGGTCCATGTATCTCCTCTCATTCTTTCATTTGATTGCCTCCGCTTGGTTATCGCATGCAATCTATATAGAATATTAAATAAAAAAAAGCAAAAATCAACTGCCGATCCATAACTATTTCAAAAACGCTTTAATAATAAACATTTACAGAAGAATTTTTTTTAATTTTTTATACAACAATTTTGTTGGGGAAACAATTTTGTTGGAGCAACAAATTTGTTGATTTCTAATCCGTTTCCTTATCTTCCCAATGCCAGTGATGTCAGATAATTGGTCAACGGGTCTGAGATTCTAAGCAGATGAATCGCTGCTAATCCAATTAATCCGGTTAGCAGACAATAATAAATCGTTGGAATTATCGTTCGCCGCAGGGTTTGGCCTTCCTGCCCCAACAAACCTACTGTTGCCGATGCCGCTACCACATTATGAATAGCAATCATGTTTCCGGCTGCAGCACCCACAGCCTGAAGCGCCACTATAAGCGTTCCCGGCAGTGCCAATTTCACAGCTGTTTCAAATTGGAATTTACACAACATCATGTTGCTGACCGTATTACTACCGGCTATAAACGCACCAAAAGCACCTATACTTGCAGCAAACATCGGGAAAATACTGCCCACTGCTGCTGCCACCCATTCAGCCATTGCCACAGGCATGCTGGAAATGCCCAGTTCATTCACACCTGAGTTTATCAAAATACGTACCATGGGAACAGTAAATATGAGTACAAATCCAGCACCAAATAAAATTTTACCGGATTCTCCGATTGCCTTTTTCATCTCGGTAAACTTCATACGGTGGAGAAAATAAGTAATTAATACCACAAGTACAAGAATACCACCCGGCAGATATAAAAACTCAAAGCCGGCAGTGATCCCTTCAACGCCTAAAATGTTGGTCCAATTTAACGTAACCTTTCTCAGGATAGTGCCTATTCCAAACTCAGGCATACGGGTCAGGACAAGAATGAGCGCCACCATCACATAAGGAGTCCAGGCCAGGACCCCGGACATTTGTTTCTGATTGGGCAGCGTCTCCATTTTGATTTCCAGCTTACTCATCCACTGCACCGGCCATTGGGAAGCAGGTGCGAATTCCCATGTATCTTTGGGCAGCAAAAATTTTTTTTTGGCGGCCAGGGTTACTATGGCCAGACCGATTAAAGCGCCGATAAGAGATGGAAATTCAGCTCCGATAAAAACACCGGTTAACGCATAGGGAAGGGTAAAGGCAATGCCGCCGAAAAGGGCAAAGGGGGCAATGGATAAACCTTCGGTCCAGGATTTTTGGGGACCGAAAAACCGCGTCATCATCATGACCATAAAAAGCGGGATCAACATACCCACAATGGCGTGGGTAACAGCAACCTGGGAAGTGATAATTTGCAGGAAGTGATCCCACGTGGACCCGGCTGCGGTTAAGTTTTGAACGATTATTTCATCTTTGAGACCAGCCGGGACTCCAATTAAAATAGGAGTGCCCACAGCCCCGAAAGAAACCGGGGTGCTTTGAATCATCATGCCCATCATTACAGCAGCCAATGCCGGAAATCCTAAAGCAACCAATAGTGGAGCCGCAATAGCTGCCGGAGTCCCAAAACCCGAGGCCCCTTCAATAAACGAACCAAATAACCAGGCAACAATGATAACCTGGACCCTGCGGTCCGGGCTAATATCTGTAAACCCTTTACGGATGACTGATATCGCACCGGAATATTTAAGCGTATTTAAGAGTAATATCGCACCAAAAATGATCCATAAAATAGAAAAGGTAATTATAAGTCCTTGAATCGTTGATGCAAATATTCGCTTTGCCGGCATCTGCCAGGCAAAAAATGCGATTAGAACGGCAGCAGCATAAACGATAGGCATGGCCCGTTTAGCTGGCCAGCGGAAACCAACCAACAACACAGCAGCAGCGATAATAGGCATCGCAGCCAGCAGGGCCTGAAGTCCTAAACTCATATTCACACCTCATTTTTTAATATTTACTTCTCAATCCTTAATCCCCCTTGTGCTCATACGTCGATAAATACCGCAGAGCGAGTTGGAATATTTAATTTCCTATTTTACCAAATGAAAAAGGGGACATGCAAGAAAAATGCAAGAAAAACCGGTAAAAAAAATTCTTGACATTGTTTTCCCCCTGTGATAAAAAGCAAAAAGAGAATATAGTCAAATAAGAAAAGGTGATTTATGGCAAAACAAACGATATTGATCGTGGAAGATGATAAGAAGGTTATCGAATTAATTAAAGCAGCCATAGAAAAAATCGGGATTGAATACATTATAAAAATAGCTTACAACGGCGAGCAAGCACTGTATATCATTGAAAAAGATAAGATTGACCTGGCACTGCTGGATATCCATATGCCGGTTATGAGTGGGGCACAACTCCTGACAGAACTCTGTAACCGGAAAATATGGTTTCCTATCATTATTATTACGGCTTACAGCGTGAACAATATCCATCACAAACTGCTGGAGTACGGTATAATCGATCTCCTGGGTAAACCGCTGAATATGGTAAATCTTAAAGAAAAAATAGAAGCGGTTCTGAAGAAGAGGAAACATAAAGATTCTATCTCCGGCTTGAGCCTTGAGGCAATTATGCAGGTACTGGAAATGGAGCGGCGTACCGGGGTTATGACAATAAAAATAGAGAATAGAAATGTTAGAATATTCTTCAATAATGGAAAAGTTGTAGATATTGAAGCTGTCGAGGCTTCCAGGGAAGAAGCCCTGGTGGATTTCCTGGATCAGTCGATTGAAAATAAAGAGATTAGTATCGAATACCTGAACCATCGAAGAAAAGAAAAGATATATAAATCGTTTACCCAGGTCTTACTTGAAACATCAAAGCTGTTGGATGAAAAAAAGAAAAAAAAATTAGAGCCTCAAAAAGATACCATTGAACCCGAAATAGGTAAACAACACCGGGAGTTGGAAAAAGAGGTCAAAACAGATCACAGGCCATTTAACTACCTGGTTGAAAGCTTGAAAAAAGAGCTTGGCGATGCACTTTTTTCAACGGCGATATGGGCGCTCCCCGGCGGCCGGATGGTGGCCGGTTACAATTCCCGGGAGGGTGTGTGCCATGTTTTTACTCAAATTACCTATGTTGTTCATGAAGCCCTGATAAAGGCAAAATACCCCGACCTGGGTAATTATATTATCTTTGACCTTAAAGATGGAAAAATGTCTGTTACGATTCCCCTTGGCGTGTATTCCTGGGGTATGCTGATCGATTCCCGGAAGATACCGCCGGAATTCCTGTTAAAAGAGATTCTCCCCAAACGAATTGCCGCCTTCAAGGAAGCAATCACATCGTAATTTACGCGCCTTTGGGAAAGGGGCGGAAATAATCCAAAACTTTTCTGCCCAATCGCTGCGATTTGTAACACTCAAAGTATTTGGCATCAAATCTTATACGATCAGGACGCTCCAAAACAATAATACCGTCATCCCTTAATATATCCCTTTTATAAATCACTTTCAACGGGTTGGCGTATTCCAATATCTGGTACGGCGGATCAAGAAATATAATATCAAATTTATAACCATCTGCTGCCAATTGAATCACACTGCGATTGTAATCACCCCTGATGATGCGGTAATGATCAGAAGAAATCCCGATTTTATCCAGGTTATGCCGCAGCACTTTGACAACTTCGCCCACCATCTCAATAAACACCACGTATTCCGCACCCCGGGAGAGAGCTTCAATGCCAATATTCCCCACTCCGCCAAAGCCGTCCAGGAAAATAGTCTCACGGATGTCGTTCTGTAAGGTATCGAAAAAAGATAGTTTGACTTTGGCTGTGGTGGGACGCACATCCGGGTGCGTGACTGTCTTTAGTTTCCTGCCTTTATAAAGTCCTGAATATATCCGAAGCATACCTTAAGCATACACCCTTTTCCCCCTCCCGTCAAGCCGGATGCTCCGGCTCCCCAAGAAGGCGCATTCGCGCCATCTGGAAGGCTTCCTTCCCCACCCCAAACATATAGGTAAATTCTCTGGATAGTGATATTTGTTTATAAGAAAATCATTAATGCAGGCGGATAGGGAAGCCTTCGAGCTTCTCTTCTGACGTACTGACTCACTGACTTACTGACTCACTGATCCACTGCTTACTTCCTACTTCCTACTTCTTACTTCTTACTTCCTACTGAACCCCCATCCCTGCGACATTTTTTGCTAAAGCAACAAAAGTTGCACCCCCCTGTCACCTTTTGTCTCATACCATCTTTACCACTTTTCTTTAAAAACCCCCAAATACTCTTTCTGAGCGGCTTTCAATGGGTTGTGTATTCCTGCTGCGAGATTGGCATGAAAATTGCAAATCAATGAGGAATGGAGAAACGTATTACATTAACGGGTAAGATTTTAATTATAGTTGACCAGGAAGATCTCCTGGATTTGCTGGTACTGATATGTAAACAATTAATGCCCTGGCTGAAAGTGTTGACCGCTCAATCCGGGAGACAAGGGATTGATTGTGCTCATAAAGAACTGCCGGATGTCATCCTGCTGGATACTCGTATGCCGGATATGAATGGGTATAACGCGTGCCAGTGGTTAAGAGTCCATGAAGATACCAAACATATTCCCATTATCATGTTTACCGGGGTAAAAGCCGATTCCCAAGCCAGAGTTAAAGCATGGGAAAGCGGTGCGGATGCATTTCTTTCCAAACCCATTGATCATGTAGAAATGGTGGCCCAGGTCAATGCCATGCTGAGGATGAAAAAGGCAGAAGATCAATTAAGAAAGGATAAAGAAACATTAAAGGAAAAAGACCTCCTGCTGAAAGAGATTCATCACCGGGTCAAAAACAACATGGCCATGGTTTCCAGTCTCCTGAATATTCAAAACAGTTACATTAAAGATAAGAAAGCCCGCACTGCCCTTGCCGAAAGTCGAACCTGCATCAATTCCATTGCCATGCTTCATGAAAAACTCTACTGCAGCAGCGACCTGGTCAACATTGACTTTCACGACTATATCTATGATCTCGCCAATTCCTTGATTATATCTTACTCCATCCCCCGGGATAGAATTGAATTAATTATTGATATTAATGATATATATTTGGGCGCGGATGCTGCCATTCCCCTGGGATTGATCATCACGGAACTGGTGACTAATTCATTGAAGTACGGGTTCAAAAATGATGAAAAATTAACTATCACCATCCGGATGGAACTCGAAGATAATCATTTTCATCTAACAGTTGGGGACAGTGGCCCTGGTATCGGCGAAAACCTGGACTGGGAAAATACCGAAACCCTCGGCATCCGACTGGTAATCCTGCTAACCGAACAATTGGCAGGAAAAATCCACCTGGATCGCAAAAACGGTACCACCTTCCATATCACATTCTCCAACGAGGAAAAAAACAAAAACAAGAAAATGAATTGAAACAGAAACGGAAAACAAAGTCGTGGCATCTAGTGCACATATCCCAATGTTTTCAACTTCTTCTTTGTTTTATCATCCAGTTTTACCCTGTTCGTGGCCTGCTGCCCTTTCTTTCGCTTCAAGAAACGAATAGCAAGACTTTCCAACTGTGCTTTCACCTTTTTATTTGAATCGGCAACATCCTGCAATTCTCCCGGATCGTTTATTAGGTTGTACAGCTTTTTATCATAGAGTTTCCATTTCCCTTTAATAATGGACCAATACTTTCGCGGGTATGTCTTTTGCATATCCCGCTGAGAGATGGTAAATATATTCACATCTGATTTCACACCCTTTATAAGCGGTAACAAGCTGATACCCTCAAAATCCCCCGGGATATTTTCATCCAGCAAATCCATCACCGTGGGTAAAATATCAATGCTTCTTACCAGGTGATTGACTTTACGTGATGCAAATCCGGAGGCAGGTAACTTCATAATTAACGGTACATGCAGTTGTTCATTAAAAAGCCCATGAGCATGTGTGGCCCAAATTCCATGCTCACCAAATTCTTCACCGTGGTCCGATGTAAAAATGATGAGGGTGTTGTCATACAATCTCTTTTCTTTTAAAAATGTCATAAATCTGGCGAAGGAATCATCCATGGCCCGGATTTCAGCATCGTAGGTGTTGATGATATGTTTTTTATCCTCTTCATTTATGGTTACTTCTCCCTTATTAATTTGCTTGATCAATTCCACAGAAATATGCCGTGGTAAGTTTCCATTGTAACCGGATTCAAAACGTTCCAAATACTTTTTTTCAGGCGTATAGGGGTGATGGGTTTCATAGGTATGTAAAAACAGGAAGAATTTTTCACCTGGATGAAGATGGCCATCAATCCACTCCACTGCTTTGTTTACGATTCGTTGGAAAACCATTTCGGCAGGTTTTTTAAAGGGCAGGCTCTCGTATATTTCAAAACCCTGGTCCATCCCGAACTTCGCTGCAATCTGCCCACCATCGTTAAATGAAATAGTCCTGTAATTTTTCTGATGCAAAAATTCCGCCATGGTTTGCAGGTTGTTTGGCAGCGGTTGAGACCTGGTAAAATAAGCCCCGTGATGAGACGGTATCAGGGATGTGAACATAGAGGCATGAGATGCCAACGTTGATGTGGATTGCACCATACACCGACGAAACAGCACCGCATCTTTCCTGAATTCATCAATGGCAGGGGATGTGTTCCTCTCATATTTATAACACCCCAGGTGATCCGCCCTTAATGTATCGATAGAAATAAGAATAATGTTAAAATCCTTTTCTTCCTTTTTTTTAACTAATATTAGACCGGCAAATACAATGCAGGCAAATACAACCGCAAGGAAAATTTTCAACCAATGTTTCTTCCTCAACTTGAGCCTCAACTTCAACCTTCCAGATGTGCGGTAATGTTCCAGTTTTCTACCACCACATGGGATTTTTCAGGGCTTCCATAAACCATGAGTTTGGATATGGCACAATTGTCCATCCTGAATCGGCGGGAAATTAAAACGTCCATGCCCAGGAAATTTCCAAGAATCGCCCGGTTTACCATGGCATGGGCCACAATTAGTATATTGGAAAATTGCGACGTCAGGATTTGTTCAGTCCCGGGTTTTACCCGTTTAAACACCTGGTTGGGGCTCTCACCTCCAGGGATTAGCATATCTGCATCGGACAGCCACTTTTGAAAAGTCTCCTGGTGTTGCTCCATCACTCTAAAATAGTTGAGCCCCTCCCAATCTCCCATATCCATCTCCATAAAACCATCAATCACATGCAGTTGGGCCTGGTGATACCGGTTAACGATTTCAGCGGTTTGCCGGGCCCGGGTTAAGGGAGAATGAAAGATCGCATCAATAGCTTCATTTTTGAGGTGTTCTGCCAACTGTTCTGACTCCCGGATGCCTCTTTTACTAAGCTTTATATCAATCAATCCCTGCAGCAGGTCTTCGTCATTGTAAGCAGTAGAACCGTGCCGGGTTAGATATATTGTTTTTTGCAATTTCATGAGAAAAGATTATATTACACCAACCCCTATGAATCAAGCCCTGTTATTTTTTCATCACCTATTGACTTTCTCCTTTATTAACCCTAATATATTCTCTCATGAAAAAACAACTTTTCCATCAGTTTGAAGAATTATATAAAATTGTGGGTGAAAAAAATCTGCTCATCAAGGAAGAGCAAATGCTTGATTATTCCCATGATGAGTTTCCTGACTCCCGGATCAGCCAGGTACCGTTAGCTGTAGTAAAACCTGTAAACACTCACCAGGTAAGCGAAATATTAAAATGGGCCAACAAAGCAAACATACCCGTAACTCCCCGTGGTGGTGGAACAGGCTTGTGCGGAGGGTGTATTCCTGTACCGGGAGGAATTGTTCTTTCCCTGGAAGATATGAACCATATAATAGAAATTGACTGTGATAACCGGATGGCTGTTGTCGAGGCCGGGGTGCGATTAATGGATTTTTATGAAGCTGTAGAAAAAGAAAACCTGTTTTTCCCACCCCATCCGGGTGATGAAAGTGCAACCATTGGCGGAGTGATTGCCACCAATGCCGGGGGTGCCCGGGCGGTAAAATACGGTGTGGTGAGGAATTTTGTCAAAGGAATTGAAGTGGTTCTTCCTGATGGGGAGATCATTCAGCTCGGCGGAAAAGTATTAAAAAACAGTACAGGTTACAGTTTACTTCACCTCATGATTGGTTCGGAAGGTACACTGGGAATAGTAACCAAAGCTATTTTAAATCTTATTCCTCCTCCTAAAGCCCAGATGACATTGATTGCTCCCTTTTATGACCTGGAAAATGCAATCCAGGTTGTGCCCGGTCTGGCAAAAGCAGGGATTCTGCCTATGGCTGTTGAATTTATAGAAGTAGAGACCATACGAGTTGCAGAGGATTTCTTGAAAAAGAAATGGCCCTGTCAGGAGGGCAAGGCCCATTTAATGATAATTTTAGACGGAACCAGCGATGATGAAGTTCTTAGGGTTGCCGAACAGATCGGTATACTATGCGGCGAATTTGGTGTCCGGGATGTGTTTGTTGCCGATACCCCAAAAAAGCAGAGAGAAATTCTTGAGATAAGAAGCAATATATATGAAACCATAAAAAAATATGTTATTGAAATTCTCGATATTGTGCTTCCTCCTTCGGCGATACCGGGTCATGTAAATACGGTACACCGGCTTTCTCGCAAACACAACATGTGGCTGCCCACATTCGGGCATGCTGCAGACGGCAACGTCCATACCTTACCACTGAGGGCACATTATCTAGAAGGTAAATGGAAAGAAATCCCCGAATTCCAATGGAAGGAAATTTATCCCCGGGTGAGGAAAGCGCTGCATGATGATGCCAGGAAAAGGGGAGGATTGGTTTCCGGGGAGCATGGAATCGGTCTGGTAAAAAAGGAATACCTGGATGGTGCAGTGGGCTCTAATGTTGTAGGAAAGATGCGTCTTATTAAAAAAGTATTTGATCCCAATGGTGTATTAAATCCAGGAAAAATCTTCTAGAAAAAAAGGTTCCCGGCAAAATTCTTATTTTGCATGTATTCTTTTTTTACCACGAAGGCACGAAGGGCACGAAGGGGAGAAGAGATAGAATGGTACCAATGGGAAATACAATTATGAAGCAAAGTACGATGTCTGACCGTGTATGAAAAGTTTTTGGGGGTCCAGGACCCTTTTTACAAAAAGGGTCTTGGTCGCCGAAGGCGAAATAAGTTCTTATAGAGTTTTATAGGAATTCAGGATGGACAGGTTAAACGTTTTCTGAGTTTTTTCTTATTTCTGTCCATCCTGGAGATAAAAATAGCGGTTAGTAGATCCGCACGGAGGGCATTAGTTTTTTCAGATTGCCCGTGCGGTAGGAGAGATAAGGTGCCCTTCGGGCGAGTTTAAATCGCCTTCGGCGAAAGGTTAGAGGGTCAGAAGGTAAAGCAGTGGCGTGGGGTTGAAAAAATGAGTAAATGATAGTAACATATATGCTGGAGGTGAAATATGGCAAGTATTGCAGATAGAATAGACATTTCAATTCTTCCTGATAATGCAGCCAATCTATTGATTGATTTTTATGATTTTTTGGTTGAGAAGTACTCTAAATCTAAAGAAGAGTCAAAAAACAAGATTGAGAGTGACAAAAAATTTGAGGAATTTATTTCTGAATCTATTGAGGTAGAAGAAATTATAATACCACCAAGGGATGAAATTCATGAAAGAAAAAGTTAAGGATTATTAATCCTTTTAAGGAAGTAAGTAGGGTGGAAGGCAATGATTCCAATGGAGTAAATGAAGGTAACAACATAACATAGGCTGACCGTGAATGAAAAATTTTTTGCGGGGTCCAGTGCAGTTTTTTTAAAAATGGCCCCTGGTTGCCGAAGTCACAGAAAAAGGTGCCCTTCGGGCGAGTTTAAATCGCCTACGGCGAAAGATCAGAGGGTGAGAAAAAAAGTAAAAAAAGGGGCCAGTCAGAAAAAAACATTGGCAATGTAAGGTTACATTGAGGATAATCCGATCGGCGGAATGACAATGAAGGATTCCTTCCCAGAGTCATCCAACCGAGTAACCAATTTTGAAATATGTCGATGTGAGATCGCCGAAAGGCGTTTAAAATACGCCCGAAGGGCACCTTATCTCTCCTACCGCACGGGCACTATGAAAAAACTTTTGCCCTCCGTGCGGATCTACTAACCCCTATTTTTATCTTTAGGATGGACATAAAAACTAAAAAAAACGAAAACTTTTAGAATGTCCATCCTGAACTCCTATAAAACTCTATCAGAACTTTTTTTTGCCTTCGGCGACCAGGGGGTTCTTTTGAAAAACCCCACTGCGTGGGGGAGCATTTGCAGTGCAAGGACGGCGTACAGCGCTTCAAACAACGTATCGTCTCCACGGATATTCCTTAATACCGCACTGTAAGTGCCCCTGGACCCCCGCAAAACTTTTGATAAAAGTAAACAGGATCGCGTCTCAACTAAACCCCTTCAGCCTTCATCCAGGTAAATCCTTGGTAACAACGGATTCATCCCTATTACAATCTTATAAACAGATGTATCAGCCCAACTTGCAATCTCTTCAGCCCTCACTTCACTTTCTCCCTGACGACCAATCAGAACCGCTTCATCTCCGATGTTTACTCTATCAGCCCCACTTATATCTAAAGTAGAATGATTTGCAGTGACTGCCGCAATAACAGGCCAACGCCGGCCGTGAATGACCACTTCCGCCTTCCCCGCAACTTGATAAGGATAACCGTCCGAGTAACCCACAGGCAGCGTTACCACCGGGGTCTCATTTTTTGCCGTGAATTTCCTGTGATAGGACACCGAATCTCCAGGCCGCAGCTTCTTTACATGTATCACCCGTGCTTTTAAGGACAGGGCGGGTTTAAGGTCTATCTTGCGTTCCCGGTACTCCTTGTCGGAAGGGTAATGCCCGTAAAGAGTTATTCCGGGCCTGACCATATCCAGGTAAGCCGACGGAAAAGAAAGAACCCCGGCACTGCTTACCGCATGTCTTAACCCGACATTTATCCCCTGCTTTTTTGCGGAATCGCAGAGATGAAGAAAACGTTGAAGTTGTATTTTGTCAAACTCTTCATCTTCTGTAAAGGTGGTAAAGATACCCTCAATGATAATATTTGGCAGTAACGCCACCTTTTTGATGTATGGAAGTGCAAGATAATAAGGAATGCCAACCCGGCCGAGACCGGTGTCTACCTTGATATGAACCCTGGCTCTTCGTTTTAATTTAAATGCAGCCCGGGAAAGCACTGCAACATCATCAGTATACACAGACTGGGAGATATTCAAGGCAGCAACCTGTTTCGCTTCTCCGCTGGAAATAGGACCAAAGTTAAGAATAGGGGTTTGAATCCCCTTTTCTCTTAATGCAAACGCTTCCTGGAGTTTTCCAACCGCCATGAAACGAATGTGCTGCTTCTCAAGAAATTTGGCCACTTCAACCAGGCCGTGCCCGTAAGCATTGGCTTTGATCACTGCCATTACCGGGCGGGGATGTACCCGTTTCCTGATTTGCGACAGGTTCCAGGCCATGTTATCAAGGTTTATCTCGAGCCACGGATCAACCATTTTTGGGGAAACATTCACCATCGGTGCAGCACCGGTAGTGCCAGCCAAAAAAGCCGCACAAAACGGTAGTGTACCTGTTTGTTTTAAAAACTCTCTCCGGTTAAATTTCGCCATTTTATTCTTACCTCCTGCCTCCTGGAAAACACAACGCCTTTACCTGGTATTTCCAGGATTTTATAATTATTACTGTTTTTGCCCAACATTATCCAGTTCTATATTTATTATTATTCGCTGCATGACATTTATAGCACAGAGAGATTTTTTTTTCAAATTAGAATGGCTGCAGCAAAGCTGCAAATGTTGCAAAAAATTCCAATTGTTGATACACTTTTAACAACACATATCGGAAAGTAAGGAGGTAATATGAAACAAATAGTTGTTTTACCGGTCATTGTTGTCCTGGTGTTGACGTTTTCCCTGGAAGCCCATGTCCCCAAGGGTGGTTTGGGGGATGTGGCTGTCAACCCTGATGGGAAAACTCTGGTAGCAGGCGGCGATAACCGGGTTTTATACGTAATCGACTCTTCCTCCCTGAAGGTTAAAAACCGCGTCTGGTTCAAAAGCAATATTTACGAAATGGAATTCAACAAAGACGGTTCGATCCTGGTGGTAGAAGATACCTCGGAAAGCCTGTATTTTATCAGTACCCGGGATTGGCAGGCTGTCAAAAAAATCCCAAAAGCCGGTTCAATGAGTGCTGCTCCTGCAGCCAACCTGGTGGCTGGTGTTGCTAAAGGGTTTAGAAAGAGCACGGTGAAATTTATTTCCATGAAAGACGGAAGTCAAAAAGGAGAGGTGGAATTTCCCGCAAAAGTTACCGCTGTTGGACTCAATGCCAGGGGAAACCGCCTGGTGTTGCTGGCCACCGGTCCAAAAGAAAAAGAAGCGAAGAATCCTACCCCAAAAGAATTAAAAGGCCTCGAAGCGGATGTCTTTAAACAGAAGAATGACGGTAAGGTATCGATACTGGCTGAATTTGATGTGCCTTCGGGGAAAAAAATCAGTGAGAAAATCATATTCTATTCGGCTGGTTCCCCGGTATTCCTGGTGGGTGAAAAGATAACCTACCTCCTGGATTACAGCAACGTCAACGCCAGGATCGAGGGTGGCAATATTACCTTATTCAAAGGCATGAGTTCCTATAATTATGGGATTGGGGTATCCCCGGATCGTAAGTGGATCCTGGTTGGCGGTTTGCGGCAAGGCACTCTTATTAATGCAGCAGACCTCAAAATGACCACTTTTAAAATCGACAACTTACCAGGCTGGCCTGAATATTATAAGGGTTTTGGCTTTGCCGCAGATGGAACCGGCTATGCTGTTACCACCGCCTACCGGCTGATAAAAATCAATAAAAACGGTAGTATTGAAAAAGCGGTCCCTGTTTATTAAACGGGGTCTAAATCAAACCCCTGAGGCTGTATTTAGTTCTCGGACAACCTGTTGAGACGCGACCCCTTCACCTTCACATTGATTGTAATGAAAAAGAAAATACTGATCTTCACTATTCTTGCTGCGGCACTGCTTTTACTCATATTTATTATTTTTTGGATTTCCGGGTTTAACTTTCTCTCTCCTCAAGAAGTAGAATTAAAAAAGGTTCAATTCCCTGGTGCAAATGCGCTTTTACAATCATACAAAAAAATTAAAAAATATAAAGGAGATAATTTTTCTTTAAAGCTCAACCCGCCGGATAGTTACTAGTGTCACTTCAAGCCTCAAATGACGCACAAGATGTGTAAAAATACATCAATATATCATACCATCGCAAG
>WVZO01000398.1:0-1895 GCA_011772425.1 Candidatus Aminicenantota bacterium | reverse complement strand
TCGATATTCGAATTTCGAATTTATTATTCTTATCCGTCATTTCAGCATTGACACGACACTAGTTACTAATGAATTAAAGGGTGTTGGTTTAAGGTAATAGGCGACCCCGAAGGGTCGCCCCTACCCACGGAACGCTCAGCGCCCTGCGCTGTGCGCATATTCAATGCGCTTTGCGTTGAGCGCTTTGCATCATTGCCTGGATTTTGTGTGGAAAAATGCCGGAAATGTAAATATAACCAGGAAAAAAGAAATATATATGATGGGGCTTGTGAACGTACTTTCTCTCTATACATATCTTCACCTTATTTTTAGTTAATGATAGCTAGAGAAAGTCGTTTACTAATGGTTGAATTTTAAGTACACCATATTTTATATATAAATTTTCCAAAATTTCAACTCTTTTATTTTTTTCTCCCTTGCGTGGGGCGACGAAGCAGACCCTGACTCACTGATCCACTGCTTACTTCCTACTTCCTACTTCTTACTTCTTACTTCTCACTTCTTACTACCTACCACGAGTCTCTCTTTGAAGGGAAGGAAGGTCATAAAATCAGCATGGTGAACAATGTATGCTTCTGTGGAACGTTTGATCAGGTCACCTTCTTTGGCATGGGCAGCAATAATATGACATACTTCAGGCGGCACACCGCATTCTTCAGCCAGTGACACACCGGAAAAGGGGTGTCTTAAATATTTGCCGTAATTCCCCTGAACAGCTTTGCCGTCTTTCATTTCATATTCCAACAATTTCCCAACATCAGCTAAAATAGCACCGGCAATCAACACATCCATGTTGACCGGCAGGTCATCTTTAAAGAATTGGTTAATCGCTTCCCCGGCGTCTTTGGCAATATGCACCACCGCCCGTTTGTGCGCCATAAACGTCACGTTTATGCCGGGAACCAGGAGGGTGAAAGGGATGGTGTTCAAGTCCTGGGTGGTTAATACACTGCGCTCCAGGGCAAGTGCCCAGGTTTTAGCTGTTTCTTCTCTTAAATCTTCATCTTTAATCCATTCCAATTCCGGCCATAATTTTTTGACTTCATCTGTCATTTGATTATCTCCTTATTAATAAAGATCCAGGTGTATTATTTTATATAGATCTGTCCTCAAAGTAAAGCCCCCAGGAAAAATGATGCGCCATAATCTAAAGATCCGAATTAAAAACCCCCGGCGATAAAATCTTTCCCTGGCACCAAAAACCGCAAAAACTTTTGTTTAGAATAAAAAAGGGGCGAACGAAAGATTGATCTTCTTTAAAAAATATTGTATCATTGTACCATGGGTACAAAAAGAGAACAAAATCTTAAGAAGTTGTTTCGACTCAGCAGGGAGATTCCTATTACTACCGCTAAATTAAAAACAATGGGGATTTCACCCTTTCTTGCCAGGAAGTATAAAGAGAGCGGTTGGATTGAGTCCATTGGCTTTGGAGTCTACAAACTGCCCAATTCAGACTTATCAATTGAGGGATTGCTTCACTGTCTCCAGGAAGACCTCAATCTCAACCTGCATGCCGGTGCTAAAACTGCCCTTGAAATGGGGGGAGTCAGGCATTTTTACCGGGAAGAAGAAAAGGTTTATTTTTATATTAATAGCAAAAGCAATGTCCCTTTATGGGTAAGAAGTTTCCATAAAAAAGCAAAAATCATACGCTCTTCAAAATGGAACCAAAAAAAATTCTTATATAACCCTGGAACAAAAATATTTGACTTTTTTATTGCCAAAAAAGAGTTGGCTATCCTGGAGCAAATTGAACTTATTAACCGGGGAGAGACGTTTGAAGAGACAGCACAGCTATTCGAGTTACTCAGCAGCATGGATTCAAAATTGATAAATGAGTTACTAAAAGAAGCATCCATAAAAGCAAAACGTATTTTTTTGTTTTTGGCCGA
>WVZO01000215.1 GCA_011772425.1 Candidatus Aminicenantota bacterium | reverse complement strand
TAAACATGTGCTTTACTTATGAAAAGCTTTTGCGGGGGGTCCAGGGGGGCGGTTTTCTCAAAAAGAGCCCCCCTTTTATTTATGGCTATTTTTAAACCAATTGATCAATGATAGAAGTATCTCAAAAGGAAATTCCCTTTTAAATTCAATTCGTATTTCCAGCAGTAGACTCTCCAATTCATCCAGCTCTTCCTGTACATCTGTCCATGTCCATACGTTCCTTATCTGCTCCACTGCCAACAGGCTTTTGTGCAGGGCTTTATAAACCACCTGGGAAGTCAGATAAGCATCGAGTAAATGAAAATCGTCTTCATCGTCAACAAACTCATAAAGGGACATCAAGGTCCGGTGAAGTTTAACAGGGATAAGAGTAGAATAACTCTCCAGGTCTGCCCTGGCTTCCTCTAACCCTGATAAAACCAGGGAGGCCGCCGGGTATGTCTTAAGAAAATCCATGGCCTTTGACATGTAATCATATGCCAACCGGTGGGCAGGTTTTTTCTCCACCTCTTCCTTTATTTTTCGATATTTATTTGCAAACTCGGAATCTTCGTCTTCCGGGGAAATTTCAATATCATTTTCATCCATGAAGGTTTGCAGCATATCCCTGGTTTTTTTAAAATTGTCCTGCAGTACCTCTACCCAATCCTTACCTTCTTGCTCTGCTTTCAACTCTTCCTGGTAAACCGGGCATTTTGCGATGAATTCACAGGTTTCACATCGATAATCGCAGTAATTATAATGTCCGTAAGGAAATTCGTCTTCTTTATTCATATGCTTATTTTATCTGGATTATAGGAATAAGGTGCCCGTCGAAAACATCAAAAAATCTTCTAATTAAAAGGGACCGACGCCTAAAACACCCGGTCCCCTTTTTCATTCATCACTTAACGCACCAATTCAACGCTTAGTACCGACTACATTCCCCTCTGGATTGTCAGTTTATCCTGTTTCGTATAACCAGCAGGAACAGAATAGGTCCCGGCAGGTGCGGCTTTCTTCGAAATCTCCACTACCTGGCTGGTGGCTTTTACTTCTTGCCCCATCATATTCATGGTCATTTCCACTGCCACTTGAAAACCCTGGACCTTTTTGAATTCTTTTAAAGCGTTTTCATCCAGACCCATGCTGCCCGACAATTTCATAACATGAGGAAACATTTTATCACTGAAGGCTTTCCAGTCGAAAGGAACATCTGTGGTGACCCAGGATTTCATGTTCATCGACATCATCCCCCCTCCCATCGTCATATTAATATCATATCCTTTACAATTCCAGTCCCCGACCTTTTTGGATTCACCGGTGGGTTTGACTGCTACGGTCATTTTCATCATCTCCATCATTCCCGCCATCTGTTCCGGGAGCAATTTCGACATGTCGAGAGGTAGTTTGGCTTCCACATAGGATTTGCTGCCATGGTAGATCACATATATTACATTCTTGCTTAAATCGAGCACCATGGTTTGACCTTCCGCTATTTGCGCAAATTTGTTATCGCCGAGCCACTGTTCCGAAACTTGATCTTTTGCCGGCTGCTTTTGTCCCATCATCTCAAACGCATCGGTGTGAGTTTTTGTCTTGATGTAAACATCCGCATTTAAAAATGCAAATGAAACGATAACCAATGTTACAACTAAAATTAATTTTTTCATAATGTCTCCTTTTTTTTATTGAATAGGACATATTATAAGACTTAAAACGTGTTTGTCAAGGGAAAAAATTTTTAAACGTGAAATTTAAGGCAAAATAAAAAATAAAAAAAAATTGACAAATAAAAAAAATTATACTATACTACTGACCAGTGGTCGCTATCGACCGACGGTCGGTCTAGACCAACCGTCAGTCATACTGCCGCGGAATTACTAAAACACGGAGGTTAGTTATGGTGCGAATAAGCAAAGAATATGACGAACGCCTGAAAGAGCTCCTGGATTCCGCCCAGCAGCTCTTTTTTGAAAAGGGCTACCAAAAGACCTCTGTTAACGACATCATCGAAGAGGTTGGTGTTGCCAAAGGCACCTTTTATCACTATTTCAAAACAAAAAGCGATCTCCTGGATAAACTGGTTGAGCGGTTCACAGCAGGCATACACGTTGAAACAAAAAAACTGGCGGAACGAACCGATTTGAATGCGTTGGAAAAGATGAACGAATTTTTTGCTTTGGGCCGCAATTTCAAAGCCAGGAACATCGAACTGATGAAGTTGTTACTTAAAGCATTATATAACGAAGAAAACCTGGTTATGCGTCACCGGATGATCCGGAATAGAATTAAATTGACCCTCCCGGAATTTGTTAAAATTATAGACCAGGGGATTAAAGAGGGTGTCTTTAACGTCACCAATTCCCGGGAACTGGCAGAGCTCATATACTACCTGGGGATCAATATTAATGAATTAGCGGGTGAACTGATGCTGACATTGAGTGAGAACCCGGAAAATATTGACATCATTGAGGGAAAAATTAAGGCGTATGAATCCAGTATCGAGAAAATCCTGGGAGTAGCTGAAGGCTCAATATCCATCGCAGATCGAGATTATATTAATATGTTCAGGCTTGAAGAGGAAGACAAAAAATGAAGTGGCATTTTTTCTTAAAAGGAATATTATTTATATTTTCCCTTACTATATCAACAATTTTTCTAAAGGCCGACAGTAATAGCAGCACTGATATATTCGGTTATTTGGAAAACCGGTTTTTCCTGGTGGGGAACCGGGATGTCAGTTGGGATGACTTTAATGAAAAATTCAAGCTGGGGGATTACAACCGATTGAGATTAAAACTAGAAGCGTCTCCTTCGGAAAAAGTGACGGTTAATATGGCGGTGGACTTTTTTACCTTTCATGGTCTAATGACCAGTCCGTTGGGGACTTACGGGACTAGCGGGACTAGCGGGACTTCCAACGGAGAGAGTAATATTACTAGTAAAGATGTGAAAATTGACCTGGATCGTGCTTATGTGGACCTTTATTTCAAGCATTTTGATATATCCATTGGCAAACAGCGGGTTGCTGTGGGTGTTTCGTATCTCTGGGCACCGTTGGACGTTTTCAACCGGGTGAACATTCTTGAACCCAAAGAGGAAAAACCCGGGACCAATGCTTTTAAACTATATATCCCGCTGGGCAGTGCGTCAGGTCTTACCGGTATTTTTTCACCGGAGAACGATTTCAGTTCATCCAAAAGCGGTTTCCGGGCAAAGACCCAGGTTTTGGGAGTGGATGCGGCATTGACCCTTATCCGCTGGGGGGAAAGAGAAACATCCATATACGGATTGGATTTAAGGGGTGAAAATTTTATCGGCTGGTGGATCGAAGCCGGGTATTTTGTTTCAGCGGACAAAAAGCATAAAAAGATCGTGCTGGGATTTGATTATACCTTCCCTGTGAACAGGGGGCTGTACTGGCTGAATGAATTTTATTACGATTCCAGCGGAGAAAAAGACAGCTCAAACTATGATTTTCAACTGCTCTTTTCCGGTGATCGCTTCACATTGGGACAGAAATATTTCTTTTCCATGCTGCGGTACAGTTTCTCTGATTTTTTATCCGGGTCGTTTACTTATATTGGCAACTGGGGTGATGGTTCCTATATCCTTAACCCCGTGGTTCAGTACGAAATTTCGCAAAATGTCCTGGTTTCTACGGGTTTTTATTTTCCCCTGGGACCGGAGAACAAAGAATTTACCATGAGCAACCGGAATATCTTTTTTATCTGGTTAAAAATAAACTTCTAAAAGGAGGTAAAAATGTCGTTAGTGAGATTGGACAATGTGTTTAAGATTTACAAGACCAACGGTATTGATTTTCCGGCATTGGGAGGGGTATCCTTTTCGGTGGAAGAAGGGGAATTTCTCTCCATTGCCGGCCCATCAGGTTCGGGAAAAACCACCATATTGAATATCATTGGCTGTTTGGATAAGCCGACAAAAGGGCATCTTTATCTGAATGAAACCGATGTAAGTACGAAAAAAGGCTCTGAACAGGCAATGATACGACGGCGGAATATTGGGTTTATTTTCCAAACCTTCAACTTGATCCCTATATTGACGGCGTTTGAGAACGTAGAATTTCCCTTGATTTTAAAAGGAGATACCGGTCAAAAGGAACGGCGGACAATGGTGGAAGAAATTTTAACCGAGGTAGGATTAAAGGACTTCATGCACCGCAAGCCTTCACAGATGAGCGGCGGGCAGCAGCAGCGGGTAGCCATTGCCCGGGCCCTGGTGAAAAAACCCCAATTGATCCTGGCGGACGAACCCACCGCCAACCTGGATTCAAAAAACGGGCAGGAAGTCCTGGAATTAATGCTGCAACTAAACCAGAAAACCGGTGCCACCTTTATCTTTTCTACCCATGACAAAATGGTAATGGATTTTGCCAAACGGCTCATCCTGCTCAAAGACGGCAAAATCACGTCGGATGAAGAGAGGAGGTAAACATGTGGACCCTGTTTAAACTTGCATTTCGAAATATCTTTCGGTTTAAACGCCGGACATTTATTACCTTATCGGCGATATCCGTGGGCCTGGGCCTGCTCATCCTCAGCATATGCCTGATGAACGGAGTAGATAAACAATCCATCAGCAATATCATTAATTGTCAGACGTCGCATATTAAAATTTTCAAAGCAGGTTACTTTGAAAAAAGAGAGGAACTCCCCATGGATATTACTATAAAGGACCCGGACCGTATCCGCTCCCTTTTAAAAGATGTGCCGGGGATATTGGGGACAGAGAGCCGGGTTCTTTTTGGTGCCGGTTTGATCAAGGGCATGGATGAATTACCCTGCTTAGGTGTTGCCATTGACCCGCTGGTGGACCCGGGTTTGTTTATTATCAAAGAATCGCTGGTGGAAGGTACCTGGTTGGAGCCTGACGATACCAAAATGCTGGTGGGGAAAAGCCTGGCAAAAGATATCGGCTTGGCCGTGGATGACCTGGTTACCGTACGACTCATCACCTCAACCGGCAAAGAAGACTTTAGCTGGAATGCAGTAGACCTGGAGATTAAGGGAATTTTCGATTCCGGTCACCCCACCGTAGACAAACAGCGGATCATCATTCCCCTGGAACAGGCCAGGGAAAGCTTAAGCCTGGACTCCCAGGTCACGGAAATTGTGGTCCGTTTGAATTCGGATGACGATAAGACAATTGCAACCGCACAAACCAGGATAAAAGAGATACTAAAAACCCTGGAAGATCCTTATGAAGTGGTTACCTGGAAAGACCTGGCCGGTATGTTTTTGACCATAAGCAAAATGAAAACCCGGAACAGTGGGATGATCATTTTCATCATGCTCCTTATCGCCTCCATGGGAATCATCAACACCATGCTGATGTCAGTACTGGAGCGAACCCGGGAGATCGGGATGTTCTCGGCAATGGGTATGAAAAAATCGGAAATCATGACACTCTTCATACTCGAAGGAGGATTCATCGGTGCTGTCGGCGCCCTCCTGGGCTGCATCCTGGGGGGATTAGCCAGTTGGTATTTTGAAGTTCACGGCTGGTCTATCGTCGCCTGGGGAGAAACCTTTCAAAAAATGTCAGAATCTATCTACCCGGTAAAAGATGCTTTTTATGCTGACTTAACCATGGATGTACTAGTAATGACATTCCTATTCGGGGTTGCTATTTCCGTTCTAGCCAGTTTTTATCCGGCCAGGAAAGCGGCAAAACTAAACCCCATCGAGGCATTGAGGCATATATAGCATGGAGCATGGAGCATGGAGCATGGAGCATGGAGTATGGAGCATGGAGTAAAAAATATTCTCTGTGACCTCTGTGGCCTCTGTGGCTAAATGTTAAGGAGAATAAAAATGTTTGGAAATATATTTAAATTTGGTTGGAGAAATCTTACCAGGAACAAAAGGAGAACCTTTTTTACTATCCTGGCCATTGCCGTGGGGGTGATGTCGCTGGTATTTGCCAGGAGTTACATTAAAGGTATTATCAATACTGCCAATGAGGCAATGATAAAAACCGAGATCGGTCACGTCAAGATTGCTCATAAAGAATATCTGCGATTGAAGCGCATCATGCCCAAAGAGTACCTAGTCAGGGATTTAAGCGCTTTAAGAACCGGGTTAACTGCAATGCCCGGTATTGTATCCATGAATGAGCGTATCAAATTTCATGTCCTGTTGAGTCATGGGGATATTAATGAAGCCGCTGTTGCTGTCGGTTTTGACCCGGTTCGGGAAGACAAGAATATGGAGCTTTCCAAAGCCATTGTTGAGGGCAGTTATTTTGGAAATTCACACCAGGGGTTAAACCTGATAATAGGCTACAAACTGGCAGAAAAAATGAAAGTAATGGTTAATGATGAACTGCTCCTGGTCACCACCGACATCAATTACTCCACTTATGCACTTCCTTTTAAAGTCATTGGCATTTTTGAAACCGGTTTTGCTGCCATGGATAAACACCTGGTGTATATTCCCTTGTCAAAGGCGCAGGAGATGCTGGACTGCGGCAATGCAGCCCATGAAATCCTGGTCTTTATAAATGAGCCGGCCAAATCATGGGAAGTCTGTGAAAAAATTGAAAACCTTTTATCCCAAAAGGACCCGGTTCGCGCCATCCAGGTTATCCCCTGGCAAAAAGATGATTTGATCGAAACCCTTCCTGCTTTGGCAGGTGTCTGGGAAGTCATTATCGGGATCATCATGTTCATCGTGGCACTGGTGATTTTAAATACCATGCTGATGGCAGTGATGGAGCGGTACCATGAAATCGGGGTCATTAAAGCCCTTGGATTTAAAAATAGGGAAGTATTTGCAATGATCCTGGTGGAAGCCTTCTACCTGGGCTGCATCGGTGCCGTGATCGGCGGTATATTGGGGGGAACGCTGTCGGCCCTGGTAGAAAATACCGGCATTGATTTTAACCAAATGACAGGGGGAATGATGGAAAAAATAGATATCCCGGTTCCCTTTTTCGGCAGAATCATTTATCCTGACTTCACCCTTGCCATTCTTATCGGTTCAATGGTTTTCGGTATCTTAGTGGCCTTGATTGCCGTACTCTACCCGGCGTTTAAATCCTCAAAAATGCTCCCGGTAGAGGCGTTCCGCTCGGAGTTAAAAGTGTGATGTTTAGCCACGAAGGACACGAAGGGGCACGAAGTTTTATATATTCTTTCTTTGTGTTTCTTCGTGTAACTTCGTGGCTAAAAAAAATAAGGAATAAGAAGTAATAGGAGATTATAAAATGATGAAAAAAATTGGGTTTGTTTTTGGGGTTATTTTAATCATATCTAGTGGTGGTTTTTCCCAGGAGAAACCAACGGCGTTTGACATTATTGATAAGATTGATCAAAACATGGTGTTTGATACAGCGTATACGGAAACCGATATGATCATCACTATCAAAAACCGGACTATTACCAAAAGTATGATCAGTTATGCAAAAGGAAACCAGAAGTCTTACCTTGAATTTTTGAGTCCGGCGCGTGACAAGGGCACCAAAATATTAAAAATTGAAGACATCGTTAAGATTTATTATCCGTCGGCGGAGCGGGTGATGCGGTTGTCCGGTCACATGCTGCGGCGCAGCATGATGGGGTCGGATTTTTCTTATGAAGATATGACCGAGCGGTCAACCAAATTAAAGGAAGAGTACAGCGGTGAAATAAAAGGTGAAGAGACCATTAATGGCAGGCCCTGTTATGTGCTGGTGTTGACCTCGAAAATTCCCAAACAGACGTATTTTACCCGCAAAGCCTGGGTTGATAAAGAGCGTTATATCGGATTAAAGGAAGAACTGTATGCCAAAAGCGGCAAATTATTAAAAGTAATGATCGCTCATGATATTCAATCATACCAGAACCGGTTTTACCCCATGCGGGTCACCATGGAGGACAAGCTCAGGAAGGACTCGAAGACGGAAGTGGTATTTAAAAAGATTGAATTTGATGTATCTATACCTGAAGGAACCTTCAGCGAGCGCCGGTTAATGAAGAAATAGGGTTTTCGGGACAGTCGAGAAAACCTTCGGGCGTATCTGTTAAAATTTTAGCCACAAAGTTACACAAAAACCCTTTAATAAAAAGTTTTGCGGGGGTCCAGGGGGTGGTTTTTCAAAAGAACCCCCTGGTCGTCAAAGGCATATTTTCACAGCAGCCATTGCCGGAGGATATTGTCCTCCGGCAGGACAATTATAACCCAAAATTGTCTTCCTGTAAAACAATATTGAAAAAATATTTGCTTCCGGTTACAGGTGCGGGTTGAGAAATCGCAAATCGTCCTCGGTGCGTGTAAATGTTGTGATAGAATACTCACATAAAATGAGTACGAGTACGAATTACTCATCAAGGTGCCTTTCACTACGTAATGGGACAACCGCGGTTTTGGTGGTAACGAAATTTTCTTTGAAAAAGAAACCAAAAAAGGAAGGTAAGGAAGGATTAGTTTCCAGTCTGTTTTGTCGGAAATTTACAAATTTACACGCACCGAGGACGAATTCCTGCGCTGCCCGGACCCTACAGCCGACCTGGTAGCTAGAATCACCCGAACCTGTATGTCCTGATAATTCTTCATTTCAATTGACTTTCCACTTATGTTCATTGATAATTATAAACCAGACTGCCACCTTTTTCCTTTTTTTCTTTTTTTATGTTATAATGGTTTAAAAATAATCCGTTGTGAGATATAAACAATGTCCGGTATGACTTACACATTAAAAGAACGAATCGGCGATCCATCGCTTTTTTGCGGACGGAAACAGGAAATGGAACTGCTGTTGGAGTGGTCGGAAAATATACCCCGGGAAATTTCGAAATCCCGGGCGCTGCTGGGTAGGCGCAAAAGCGGTAAAACAGCTATTATGCAGCGACTGTTTAATATTTTGTGGAACCGGAATGGCAGGATTATTCCCTTTTATTTTGAAGTACTGGATTTCGATCGTTGGCTCCTGGATTTTTCCGATGATTATTTCCGTACTTTTTTGAGTCAATACCTCTCTTTCAAAACCAGGACTTTACTTCCGGCCGATAACTCTCCACGAAAAATGGCAGAGCTTAAAGACATCGGCAAAACTATCGGGAACCATAATGTTCTAAGAAATATTGAAACCTTCCAGGAGTATTACGAAGCAGGAAAAGTAGACAACGCCATGAATTGGGCATTCGGAGCACCTGCCAGGTTCGCCGGGGAGGAGAATCTCTTTTTCCTGGTAATGATCGATGAAATACAGTTCATGACCAAATATATTTTCCGGGACCGGGAGTACAACGTCCGGGCCCATAATCTTCCGGGTGCATTCCACGGCCTTGTGGAATCGAAAATTGCGCCCATGCTGGTATCCGGGAGTTATATCGGCTGGA
Source organism: Candidatus Aminicenantota bacterium (assembly GCA_011772425.1). GTDB lineage: Bacteria > Acidobacteriota > Aminicenantia > UBA2199 > UBA2199 > JAKAGC01. The sequence continues at coordinate 7,784 of WVZO01000215.1, read as the reverse complement.
TGACACAAATGATCCGTACCATGTTCGTCGGCGGCAGGCTCAAGCAAACTGAAATTTCACCAAAACTTACTTTCGCTGAAGGTATGGAAGCGGTTTATAGGTATGCCGAATATTACAGGGTACCAATAACCGACGAAAGTGCTTATGCTATAAATGTTCTAACCCAAAGTGATCCTTTTTATATCGCCGCTTTGTTTAGGAGCGACTGGCCCCACCGGGATTTTACTTCCATTGCCGGGGTAACCAGGACCCTGGAATTCGAAGTTCTAAATAGAAAGGGTGAATTGTTCGCTACCTGGTCGGAATATATAGATTCTACCACAAAAGAGGTCAATGATAAATATGCAAAAAAAATTCTCCTGTTTCTTTCCAGAGAACGCTACAAGGAATTTACCAGGATAGAGATCGGCGATTATCTGGGAGGTGAACTCGATGATGTCCAACTTGAAGATAGACTCAAAACCCTCGAATATGGTAATCTAATTACCAGGGGCACCAGTAATTTTCGTTTCAGCGGTATTCCGGATGACATATTGGACCTTATTTTCCGCCAACTCTACCAGGAAGAGATCGACCAGGTAAAGCCGGATGTGGGTGCCGAACTTGCCGCTAAAGTAAAAGACCTGGAGAAAGACAGGAAATCCTTGCTGGGAAAACTCAAGGAACTTAAGGGAAGGATGCTGGAATTTATTATTTACCGTGAATTGAACAGGTATGTAAGAGAAGACGGAATTATAAAAAATTTCAGGCAAAGACTGCGGCCTATATCCAGGCTAGAAGTACAGCAAGAAAACAAAATGGAAGAGATATTAACCGCTGTAAGTACGAGTAAATTCGAGATGGTATGGATGAATTATTATATCCAGGTCCCGGCAACAACAACTGCTGCTGAAATTGATGTTTTGGTCGAAGGAGCAGAGGAGGATAATTATTGCTGGACCCTGGTATTCGAAATGAAAAACAGGGATGAGAAATACCTTCCCACAATGGCTGAGGCAAAATCTTTTGTTACAAAGCTAAATATGGTAAAGCAATGGCTAGAGCAAAAGGATAAGGAAATTCGCTTTATTTGCCCGGTGTATTTTAGTGCAAATGGCTTTGAACCTGGTATTGAAACATGGCTGCACCAGCACGGCGTTTTTACTACGGATATGGAACGCTGGGAGACTGCCTGAGAATCCCCATAATCCGCAAAAGGTGGATGGCGTCCACACCCTAATTGTTCTTAAGGCGCAACTTCTGTCCGGTTTCTACCTTTTTTTTGGCCTGGTAAAGGGCATTGTCTGCTAATCTTATAATCACATTATAGTTCGCGATTTCTTTTAATTTTTCGGGATTCAGCATAAGCTGAGATTTCCCGCGTCATTAAGGTTGGTCAGAATCCATAGAAGATACCAATCCGCACCTGGTATCCGGAGAGATCCAGTTTAAACCCTCTAACCCAGCGATCTTGATCAGCCCCTTGCCAATAATTTGAAGCATACACCGTGTCTATGGTTCCCCAGTACCGAGAATAAGAATATTCTTTTAAACCCCAATCCCCTTCCCATTGATCGGTTGTGCCATCTTGTATATGTTTTCCCGGACCTGACAGTTTATTCACTACCTGGAGGGCATAGCCCCCCTCCAGGAATACACCGATAGTATTCCTGATTTTGATATTTACGCGTACACCCCCATCAAGGGCATAACCGGTTCCACTGCCTTTCTGTTCCTGGTAATACCCGGTTTGTTCCATGGTATTTCCATTAATGGTTTCCCCGAAAAAATAGTTGATTCCTATTTTACAGGTGGCAAATAACGGACCGCCGGTTACATACGCTTCAACCCCCAGGGAGCCGGTTATCTTCTTTTCAACGTGAATTCCGATCATAGGTATATAACCACCTGTCGATACGGTTAACGGCTGATATTCAACCGTATCGACGATTTCCGCTCCATTATTCAGTCCCAGGGTATATCGATAAAAGACATCGGACGCCTGGCTCTTTGATACGTACTTGAATCCCAGTGAAAGGGCAAACGATTCAAACAAAAAATACTTCAATCTGAATCCAAAGGGAAGCGCAAACGTCATATTTTTAAATTCCCCTTCCCGGATTTTGTCAAAAGAACTTATGTATCCATTATTGACTGCAAAGGTATATAAATCATCATTCCAGAACTCTTCAGATTGTTTATACAATTCATGCCTTGAATTTAAATCCTCCGGATTTAACCATGAACCGCCCCCATAAAGTTCTACCTGGAATCTCCTTTTACCTTTCTCTTCCGGGAAAATAGATATCACCATTAAAACCATTAATATCACTAATAAAAAGACTTTCTTCATGGTTATCCTCCCGTGGAAAATGTTTGAACAATACTCTCCGTTATAATATTACCGCCGACATTGGCCGTGACCTTCCAGTAATAGGTGGTATTGGACTGAAGATTTTCAACGGTTACACGGAAGGTGTTAATAGAAGGATCGGTTTCACCATTGTTTTTGGTCTGGCAAGAAACCAGGAGGATAATCGCCAACAAAGGGATAACAAATTTTATGAAGGATTTTTTCCTGGTACTGAAAGGTATAGCAAAACAAAGGAAACCCAGGCAAAAGAGACCTGCTCCTGTTCCCGCTAAAGACATCATGGAGGTTCCCATTACATCGATGGGTTGACTGTCTGTAAAACCAGGATTGGTTGAATAATACAATTGATAATTACTGTTGGGTTTCCCTTTCCATTCAAATGTTACCGTGGATTGGCTCACCACTTCATTGNNGCTGCGGAGTTCACATATATTCGAATAAGATGTATTATAGCTGTGAACGGCATCCAGTATGGAACGAAAAAGATCGATAGAATATTCATTGGCATCTTTCATCATTTCAACAGCGGTAATGTATCTGCTGCAGGGATACCAGCCCCATTCCGGGTGTAGGAGAAAGAAATTGGTCACCACTTGAAAATCCCCCTGTTTCTTAACCGCATCGATATCTCCTTCGCCCCAGCTTATCACAGCAGACATGCCGGATTTGTCAACAACAAAGACTTGACGGTCTCGGAATCCCGGGTGATTGTATTTCTGAAAAAATGCAATGGCCTCGTCAACATTGGCACACTCTTGCAGCATAATTCCTTCAAGAAAGCCATCCCTGTTGAGCTTATCCGGGTGAGATGTCCATTGAACCTGGGGAACGGTAAACATATCGAAAAAGAGTCCCTGGTCGTTTATTCCTCCCATTGAAAAATTATGTCTGTCAAATCCCACCAGCAAACACCCGTATTTCCCTTGTTCAGCGGGTCGCACCCTGACAACCGTATCCGTATAATTAGCGCCATAGTCTTCATTGTTTCCCACAAGAACTTGCTGGCCGGTTGCTGCCGTAACTCCCGTACAGGGAAATGCCGCAGAGCCCAATAAGAAAAATATCATGAGGATAAATCCTGTTAAATTGGCAATATTTTTCATCTTTTGCTCCTTTTATTAATTTATTTTACATTAACCTATTTTCACTACCGTCATTAAATACCATGTAAAAAGAAGATTGACATATATATAATAATACTCAAATATCTCTTTGTCAACCCCGGTTTTAAAGCAATCTGCTGGCAGAATATTTTTTGCCACAGAGAGCACGTACCAACGAGATCACAGAGAGTTCCCCACTTACCTTACTCACCCTACTCAACTCACTCACCTATCTTCATGGTGGGCCGGAAGAACTTCCATTGGAAAAATTGAAAAAAATGTTGCCCTGTGGGTTGACTTTTCTTTCTTAATAATTTAAAATACCACCGATACTACCACGGAGTTAGAGGATGGATTTTGAATACGACGTATTCATCAGTTACAGGCACCTGGACAATAAGCCTCTAATAGAAGGACAGGAAGGTTGGATTTCAACCTTTCATGATACGTTAAAAACCTGTCTGGGTCAAGAACTGGGCTATGACCCCAAAATCTGGATTGACGAAAAAAAATTAAAAGGGAATGACGAATTCGGTGAAGAGATTATATCAAAGCTTCACAAAGCAAAGATTATATTGTCGGTGGTTTCGCCTGGCTATTTTAAATCCCAGTGGTGCATGAAAGAATTGCGCGAGTTTATAAAGGCAGCCAAAAGCAATGTAGGCCTTCATATCGGCAATATGTCCCGAATTTTCAAAGTTGTTAAAACGTATGTTCCGCATGAAGAACATCCGGATGAAATAAGAGGGTTATTGGGATATGAATTTTATAGTAAAGATGACAGTGACCGTCCGCGTACATTTAGACCGGATGCAAGCTCCAGGTTTCATCAAGAATTCATAGATAAAGTCGAGGATATTTCATTTGATATCCGCGATCTTTTCAAAGATTGGGATAATCGGCGGGAGTCCCCCCCGGAAAAAACAGTTTACCTGGCAGAAACCACCTCTGATCTCAGCGAAAAACGGGAAAAAATCCTTCGCGATTTAAAACAACAGGGGTACTCGATCCTCCCGGATAGACACCTCCCATATCTCTTAAAAGATGGTAATTTTAAAGATCCTGTCCGGGGTTATTTAAAACGTTGTAAACTCTCCATTCATTTAATCGGTAATCAATATGGTCTCGTTCCCGAGGGAGAAAAGCGTTCTATTATTGAGTTGCAAAATGAAATTGCTTCGGAACAATGTGAAAATAACCAATTAAAACGTTTAATATGGATGCCTCCAGGGTTAGATAAAAATAACCTGGATGAAGATCAAAAAAATTATATAACCGCTTTACAAAGCGATGCTTCCCAAGTCCCGGGAACAGATTTATTGCAAACTACACTGGAAGATTTTAAAACCATTATTAAAGAAGAACTGGAAAAAATTAATAAACCCCCGGCAGTAAAGGTAAAGGATGATGACCTGTTGTATATTTATTTAATGTATGATCAACAGGATAAGGAAACGGCTAAACTCCTTGACGACTGTCTTTATGAAGAAGGATTCGAGGTAAAGCAACTGAAACTTAAGTACAATGAAGAGGAACGCCGCAAAAAGCATATAGAGTATCTTCGTCTCTGTGATGCCATGATGATTTATTATAATCGAGCAAGTGAGTCCTGGATGGAAACTATGCTGGACGAGTTGAAGAGAGCTCGCGGGTATAGAGAGGGTAAACCCATACGGGCCAAGGCTCTTTTCATAACCGGTGAAAAAACTGAAGACAAAGAAAGCTTTCGTACTCACGAAGCAGAGATTATTAAAAACTATAAACCTTTTTACTGCCAGGCATTATCGCCTTTTATTCGCCAACTACAGGAAGCCAATGGAGGTGGACGTTGACCAACGTAAGACAGAGGGAAAATCCTTTCCCTGGTCTGCGTCCTTTTGAGCCCGAGGAAAGTTACCTTTTTTTCGGGCGGGATGGGCAAAGCGATGAATTGCTGCGTCGTTTAAGTCAAAACCGTTTCCTGGCAGTGGTAGGTACATCGGGAAGTGGGAAATCCTCGTTGGTGCGTGCCGGACTGCTTCCGATCCTGCGCGGCGGATTTATGGTCAGAGCGGGTTCCAAATGGCGGGTGGCTCTTTTCCGACCCGGGGCAAATCCGATAGGAAACCTGGCAAAAGCCCTGAATGAACCCGGGGGAATAAAGAATAAACGCACTTCGGAAAAGGACCATAAAATAACTGTTCAAACTGCCATTACTGAATCTAAGTTACGCCGCGGTAACTTAGGTTTGGTGGAGGTGGTGCGTCAATCCCGCTTGCCCGAAGGCGAAAACCTGCTGCTGGTGGTGGACCAATTTGAAGAGCTGTTCCGGTTTAAGGATTCGGCCCGGGATGAAAAAGCGGATGACGAAGCAGCGGCGTTTGTTAAACTACTTTTAAAGGCTGTAGGTCAAGAAGAAATTCCTATTTATATAGTAATTACCATGCGCTCGGATTTTTTAGGAGACTGTGCCCGGTTCCGTGATTTACCCGAAGCGATAAACGACAGCCAGTATTTAATCCCCCGTATGACGCGAGACCAGCGCCGCGAGGCCATTAAAGGTCCCGTGGCTGTGGGTGGAGGGAAAATTGCCGAGCGTTTGGTTCAGCGGCTGCTCAATGATGTGGGGGACAACCCGGACCATTTGCCCATTCTCCAGCATGCCTTGATGCGCACCTGGGATTATTGGCAAAATAACGGCAAAGAGGGTGAACCGCTGGACGTGACGTATTATGAAACCATGGGGGGCATGACAGAGGCGCTGAACCGCCATGCGGATGAAGCTTATAATGAATTGGATGAAGGCCAGAAAAAACTGGCGGAAAAACTGTTTCGCTGTATCACGGAATTGGGACATGATAATCGTGAAGTTCGCCGCCCCACGTTATTAAAAGATATTTGCGAAATCGTAGAAACGGATATTGAAGAATTAAAGCCCGTAATCGAGATTTTTCGCAAAAAAGGCCGCTCTTTTTTAATGCCGCCGAAAGATACGGTGTTAGACGGCGATTCCCTGATCGATATTTCCCATGAAAGCCTGATTCGCCAGTGGAAAAAACTGAAGGATTGGGTAAAAGATGAGGCTAAAGACCGGGAGATGTATATACGCATTTCCGGTGCCGCGCAGCGGTATGAAGAAAAAGAAGGGGGGTTTTTGTACGATCCCGACCTGCAATTTGCCCTTGATTGGCAGGCGAAATCCTATAACCAGGCCTGGGCGCAGCGCTGCTTACCAAAATTTAAACTGGATAAAGCGCTGGACTTCCTGGAAAAAAGCAAAAAGAAACGGGATGACGATATAGAAAAAGAAAAAGAACGGCAAAAACGTGAGCTGCAACGCACCCGTACGTTTGCGACCATTTTGAGTGTGGCATTTTTAATTGCTCTTCTTGTTGGTATCTTTGCCTGGCAGCAGCGTAATGAAGCCCGGAAACAGCGTGAAGAGGCCATGAAGAAGAGTAATGAGGCCGAGATACAGAGTATAAAGGCCGACGCAGGGAGCGATCTTGCCAAAGCAAAGAGTAAAAGGGCTGAGCAAATGAGAATCATTGCCGAGACTGAGCGTAATGAAGCCCGGACGCAGCGTGATAAAGCTCAAAAACTAACATACAAGGCCAACTACAACCTGGCCAAAGCATTCGAAGAAAAGGCAAAGAATGCATTGGATGCCGGTGAAAACAGGCAGGCGTGGTTAAATATAATGGCGGCCTTGAAGCAAGAAATACCTGAGGACAGGCTCCACCTGAGGCCGGATTCAGCGGGTGCGTTATTAAACCGGAAAGTGATAAACGCCGCGTTTCGCCAGCGCTGGTTTTCTCCGTCATCACATTCTCACTCACTAGCAGTCACCAGCGTGGCCTTCAGTCCCGACGGCAAGACCCTGGCATCCGGCTCCAGGGATAAGACCATCCGTCTGTGGGATATCCGCACCCAAAAAGAGACTGCCACTTTGAAGGGACATTCTGATGAGGTTTATTCCGTGGCCTTCGGTCCCGACGGCAAGACCCTGGCATCCGGCTCCAAGGATATTACCATCCGTCTATGGGATATCCGCACCCAAAAAGTGACGGCCACATTGACGGGACATTCACAAAATGTGACATCCGTGGCCTTCAGTCCCGACGGCAAGACCCTGGCATCCGGCTCAAAAGATAAGACCATCCGTCTGTGGGATATCCGCACCCAAAAAGAGACGGCCGTCTTAAAGGGACATTCAAGGGGAGTGACATCCGTGGCCTTCAGTCCTGACGGCAAGACCCTCGCTTCCGGCTCTGGTGGGTATACTGTCAGATTACGTTCAGGGGATTTTACCATCCGTCTGTGGGATATCCGCACCCAAAAAGAGACGG
>WVZO01000439.1 GCA_011772425.1 Candidatus Aminicenantota bacterium | reverse complement strand
TTCTCCAGGCTCTATCTTTATTGATGGGCCGCTTGCTTTCTTTGGCAAACCCGATGGCATCAAGGATTTCGCAGTTCAATTCGTCATACCGCCATTGAATGTCATTGATACTGCCGGCAGCCACAAACGCTACCCATTCGTTCATTGCGGTTAAACGCATTTCCGGTGTGATGCAGTGATTGGATACCAGGACGACATTGTCATGGTCCTCACGCTGGGGAGCAAAATAAAAAGGTCCCGGGCAATTATGGTCCTTCCAGGTTTTATCAATATATCCCTTTTCTCCAAATACATCAGGATTATACTTAATCTTTTTGAGTAAATCAGCAATTGCCTTTTCCAGTCCTTCCAAAGCCTTGATGGGATTAAGGGGATTTAAGATACTGCTTATCAACCCGGTGATAATATCCGAACCAAATTTTTTCATACGTTTGCGAAAATCATCATTATACAGTTTCCACATTTTCTTGTTAAAATCCGTGATATAGTCTTTGGGGTATTTGTAATCCGGCCAGCGCACCATCATACCTGCCTGGGGGGCAGGGGTCCTGTATTTCTCTCTCATCCGGGTGATATAGTCTTCATTCAACTCCTTCAAATTTTCTTTGTAGTAGTCGGAGAGGAAATCGAAATAAGGGAAGGGTGCGTCACCGATATTGGCACCGGCTTCAATGATGCAAGACTTATCGCTTTTGCCATCGGACACCGGGTACAACCACGAAACTCCCCGCGGCAGTGCTTCCACGTGGGATACCACTTTATCTATAGTATCGCAGTGGATCATACAATCGCGGTTAAGGGCCAGCGAATTCAGGCCCGGACGTGCAGGGTTGCACAGCTTGGTGGGGGACATATCCACGCCAATGGCCACCCCTTCGCTGTTCATGGCCGCAACACTGCCTACCATACCCGGAGCGGTCTGGCTAACAATCGGCAGCCACTTCTTTCCGGGAAGCTCCGTCTGGTTGTAAATAACCAAACATGCCGTATCCTGGTAAACACCGGCTGTAGGGAACATAAAATCCCTGCCAAAATAGTGTTTCCCATTTGCTATCTCGCCGAACAAGGAATAGGCATTGCACATAATCGGGGCCTTCAATAAGAACGGGGGAATGTTCTCATCTACAAAAAGCGCACCGGTATAGATATGGGCCAGCAGGAAATCAATGCCGAAATTCAACCCCCACAATGAATCACGGTTTGCCTTACTGTCGTGATTGACTGCCATGCACCCGTTGTATATTCCCTCCATCTCATCGATGTAACCCTAGGGAATATCAGGACGCATCTTTCTGCAATCTTCTGAAATTAATCGGACCACCAACTCTTGTATGGGTTTCAGTAAAAAGGAAAATGGAGATTTTCTAATTTCATCCTCACTGAAGAACGCGAAAGCAACCTGCTCCACAAACTCGGTGGACATCCGTGTCACCTGGGGTTCAGCCATTAATCCTAACAAGAACCCCATTTGGTAATTGGTACCTTCCACATAGTAAACACGTTTTGGCTCACCGGTAATCGCATTTTTGGCAGTTTTGTGTTCTGCCAAAAGCCCGGCTTTCCCTTCGTATTCCATATAGCCTTTTGGGGTTACATACTTGAACCCAGGAAATTGCTCTTTGAAATTTTTGACAATAAAGTTGTCCTTTTCAAAGGCTTTCTTTAAAGACTCAAAATGCTTATCATTCAAGCTTGCCATGTTTCTCCTCCTATTTTATTTCGGTTTTTTTATATCTGCGAGATAGTATAGAGCATAAAAAAAAGAAAGTCAAGAAAAATTTGTGAAGATTTTTGGACAGGCAAATGAAACCTCTATTTTCCCTTTTCATTCATCACTCATCCTTCGGACTCCTTGAAAGTAGAGGGCAACTGGTGAAATTTTTTTTTAAAACATTTGCTGAAATAGTTGGCAGTGGAAAAACCTACTTCGAATGCCACCTCCATTATGGTCCCGTAATTGTTTTTTAGTAATTCCGCCCCCTTTTTGAGGCGATAGGACCGGATGAATTCCGTGGGGGATCCGCCGCTTAAGGCACGGATTTTCCTGTACAGGTTAGACTGACTCATATTCATTTTCTTGCACAATTGATCGACATTAAGGTCCGGGTCCGATATATTCCCTTTTAATACTTCTTTCAATTTATTTATAAATTCTTTATCCACCCGGGAAACCGCCATTTTAACCGGCTGCATGGTCATTTCACGGTTTAATGTTTGCTGCATATGGCGGCGTAGGCCGATGAGGTTTTTGATCCGGGCACATAATATCTTTGTATTGAAGGGTTTGGTGATATAATCGTCGGCCCCGGTTTCCAGGCCCTGGATAATACTTTGCTCCGACGCCTTTGCGGTTAATAGTATGATGGGTACATGGTTGGTATTGATGTCGTTTTTTAATACTCGGCACAATTCATAGCCATCGGCTTCGGGCATCATGATATCGCTGATAATGAGATCAGGAGTGATTTCCTGTGCTTTTTGAATACCTTCCCGTCCGTCTTTTGCCTCCACAACCGTGTAAACCGGTTCAAGAGATACTCTAATATAGTCCCGGACATCGGCGCTGTCTTCTACCACAAGAATGATGTCTTTTTCTTGTTTAAAAGGGTCGATATCTTCTTCAGCCTTTGTAGTATTGATCTCATTGCTGTCGTCTTCCGAAAGATCAACGTCTTCCGGGAGACTCTTATCGTCAACCGGGACACCCTTATCGTCAACCGGGACACCCGGTACACCCTTAACGTCGGCCGGGATACACGGCTCGACGATTTCGTCCGACTTCAGGTGCTCTTTTCCTAGGGGCAGCCGGATAATAAATTCGGTCCCTTTTCCTTCAAGGCTATGGACATTGATTTTCCCATGATGGAGTTCAACGACTTCTTTTGCTATTGCCAGCCCGATGCCGGAACCTTTATGATTATTTTCGTAGGTACTTTCCGATTGGTAAAAGCGGTCGAAGATATGTGATAATTGATCCCTGGGGATTCCAGGTCCGGTATCAGAAACGGATATGTCCAGCGAACCGGAGGGAAAACTCTCTTCCTTCGTGTCATTTTTTGCTATGTTAACGGTAATTTTTCCTCCAGGAGGGGTAAATTTTACGGCGTTTGAAAGAAGATTAAAGGCAGCTTCTTCCAGATTTTTAGAATCAAAATAAAGCGTAATATTTTCCTCTTCAGTGTGAAATGTTAGATCAAGTTCATTCTTATTGACCACCGGCTCAAAGGTAGACACAATGCCCTTTAGAAAAGGAACAATATTTGACCGGCAGGCATTCAATTTAATTTTGCCGCTGTCAAATTTTGAGAGTTCCAGTAATTGGTTGATTAAACTGAGTAACCGTGGGGAATTTCGCAGCATTAAATTCAGGCTTTTTTGCTGTTCTTTGTCCCGGCTTTTGGCCAGCATTTGTTCCAGGGGACCCATGATCAACGTAAGAGGTGTGCGGAATTCACGGGAAATATTGGCAAAGAAACGGGACTTCACTTTATCCATCTCTTTCAGTTTTTCGGATTGTTCTTCAAGTTCCTTTGTTCTCTCTTTAACGGTTTGTTCAAGTTTTTGTTTTTCCTGTTCCAGTACCTTGTAGCGCTGCCAACTGATAATAATGAACATCAGTAATAAAAGCACAATAGCATAAAACAAATAGGCCCACCAAGTTCTATACCAGGGGATAAAAACTTTAAATTGAAAAATATCTTCACGACTTAAATGTCCATAAACATTTTTAGCCTGAAGCCGGAACGTATACAGTCCGGAATTGGGAGAACCGTGCCAGGTAACCGCCAGGACTGAACCGGGCAGTTTCGAGCGTTTGTCAAAGATGGAAAAGGGAGACTTGTATTCGATTTTGGATATCCCACTGTCCAGGCTCAGCCAGAGGTTCCCCTGGTTATCCTGGAAAACATGCTTTACACTATTATCTTGCAACCCCGCGTCTTCATCGAAAAGGTATTTTAACCGTCCCCCAGAATCGATGATAGCAAGACCCCCGCCAAATGTTGCCAGGGCAAAATCACCGGATTCTAGCCGGATACCGTGATATAGCTTATTCTCCTTCAGATAATCATCTACGTCCGTTTCAAAAGGTGTCGCTTTCATGCCGTCATACAGGTAGAGGCCGTTTTTATTTGTTCCAATCAGCAGTTGTTGGGAATCGTATTCCACCATCATGAAAATCTTTTTTTCTGCAAATGCTTCCCCCCCGGGCACCAATTCAAACGAATCGTCCTTCATCTGCAGGAGTCCGGTTCCCTCGCGGCGAATATATAATTCTTCTCTACAAGTAAAGAGGGCGTTGACATCTTTTGTCAATACTTTTATTTGTTTACGTTTCCCATCCCAGCGAAACAGGTATTCCCGGGTCTGGAAATGTACCCCCTCCTTAGTTGAATATGTTTTCCATACATAGGAAAGGTTTTTTTGATCATCTTTTAAATGGTTACGCAGGGATTCATATCTTAGCGTCCCTTTCGAGTCCGGGGCTAAGAACCCCATTTCCCTGTATCCACCGACATAAATAGTTCCATCATCAGCGATTGCCATCGAGAATACGGTAATATTGGGTATGGGAATCAATCGCCATGAAACCCCGTCATATTCCAGCAGCCCTCCCTGGTTAGCCGCGTAAATGACTCCCCGTTTGTCCTGTACAATGCAATAGTTTTTAGGGCTTTCATTGTAATCTTTGGGGGTGAAGTTCTTGATATATTTGAAACCGATCTCTTGAGAGAATACGTTTGAGGGTGCCCAAAAAAGCAGTCCCAAAATTAGGAGCGTAAAGAAAAAGAAGATTCTCTTAAGATTGAAATGAATTTTAAAACATATATCTTGTCTCATTGTCCCCCCACTCTATTTGCATTCGCCCTTAAAATATATTTTACATAAACAAAGAAAAATTTCAACAGTAAATATAAAAAAATTCTCCAATCGCCACACCCACATCTGCAGCATAGAAGTAAAGAAAGTAGGAAGGGGACAGTCAAAAAAAATTGTCAAAAAAAATTCAAAATGTGTGTCTGTATGATTTTTTTGCTTCGAAAAATGATTGGGAGGTGGTCACAAAGAAAAATTGGCATGTCACCTTTTTTCATGCACCGCGCCGGAAGTTGACTATTTTTTGTATTATTGTTATGATGACTCATATGAGGAAATAAATGCTGCCAGAAATTGATGTTAAAAGAAGATCATTGGAAAAACTTTTCCATGAACACGGTTATTCGGATTTCAAATGGATCGATGCGAAAAAAATTATCGTGTCCCACTGGGTGAGAATGAAATGCTTATATGGCTGCAAAGAATACGGCAATACTTGCTGCTGCCCGCCAAACGTTCCATCCGTACAAGAATGCGAACGATTTTTCCATGAATACGAGACCGCTGTTATTTTCCATTTCAGCAAAAAATTAGATAAGCCGGAAGACCGCCATGAATGGACAAAAGGAGTAAACCAAAAGCTTTCAAAATTGGAGCGTGAGGTGTTTGTTTCCGGCTTTGAAAAAGCATTCCTATTATTTATGGACACCTGCACCTTTTGTGATGAGTGCGCCAGTAAAAGAGAAAATTGTAACCATCCCCGGCTTGCCCGGCCGGCGCCCGAAGCCCTGGCGGTGGATGTTTTTTCCACGGTCAAACAATACGGGTTCCCTATCAACGTACTTTCAGATTATTCGCAGGAAATGAACCGCTACGCGTTCCTGATGATCGAATAAGAAGTGGATTTCAACTGTTACCTTTTTCAAGTATTTAAGTTTTTTAATTATTTGGAGATAAAAAATGAAAGTAAAAGTGAACCAGGATAATTATGTTGCACTGGGACGCAGGATCAAAGAACTAAGAAAGCTGTTAAAAATTTCCCAAAAGGATTTTGCCACATCTCTATCTATGGCAAACAGTTACCTCTCCGAAATTGAACACGGAAAAGCAAATCCCGCGTTTGAATTCTTTTACAAACTTTCCAGTGTTTACAATGTGAACCTCAATTATCTATTTCAGGGAATTGGTGAATTGCTTTTACCTCGAACCGAAGAGAAAGAGACCGAAAAGCAAAAAGAGTGGATCGATGAAATCGAAACTATTGAGGACCTGGTCTGGTTCATGGAACATTCTTCTCTGGTCAGACATACGGTTATGGGTTTCGCCGGGAAATTTTTGTACGATAATGAAACCGCCATTAAGAAAAGTATACAAAAACATAAATCCGGATCGAAAAAAAGAAAAGATGTGAGTCAGGGATAATAGCGTCACTTATTCGTTTCGCCATCTCCCTGCTATCCTTGACTTAGTAAAAAAATGCCACTCATCCTTCGGACTCCTTGAACGTAGAAGGCGACTGGTGAAATTTTTTCTTGAAACATTTGGCGAAATAGTTGGCAGTAGAAAAACCCACTTCGAATGCCACCTCCAATACGGTCCCGAAATTGTTTTTCAGTAATTCCGCCCCACGCTTGAGGCGATAGGACCGGATAAATTCCGTGGGAGATTCGCCGCTTAAGGCATGGATTTTCCTGTACAGGGTAGGCTGACTCATATTCATTTTCTTGCACAATTGATCCACATTAAGGTCCGGGTCCGATATATTCTCTTTTAGTACGTCTTTTAATTGATTAATAAATTTTTTATCCAATTGAGAAGCCGACATTTTAACCGGCTGCATGGTCATTTCGCGGTTTAATGTTTGCTGCATATGGCGGCGCAGGTCGATGAGGTTTTTGATCCGGGCACATAATATTTTTGTATTGAAAGGTTTGGTGATATAATCGTCGGCCCCGGTTTCCAGGCCCTGGATAATACTTTCCTCCGACGCCTTTGCGGTTAATAGGATGACCGGCACATGGCTGGTATTGATGTCGTTTTTTAATTGACGGCACAATTCATACCCATCCACTCCCGGCATCATGATATCGCTGATGATGAGATCGGGGATGATTTCTTTTGCTTTTTGAATACCTTCCTGTCCGTCCTTTGCCTCCACAACCGTGTAAACCGGTTCAAGAGACCCTCTAATGTAGTCCCGAACATCGGCGCTGTCTTCTATCACAAGAATGATGTCTTTTTCCTGTTTCAAGGGATCGATATCTTCTTCAGCTTCTGCAGCATCGCTCTCATCGCTGTTGCTTTCTGCGAGATTAAGGTCCTCCGGGGCACCCTTAACGTCACCCGGGACACCCGGCTCGACCATTTCGTCCGGTTTAAGGTGTTTTTTTCCTATTGGCAGCCGGATTATAAATTCGGTCCCTTTTCCTTCAAGACTGTGGACATTGATTTTCCCATGATGGAGTTCAACTACTTCTTTTGCTATGGCCAACCCGATGCCGGAACCTTTCCGCTGGTGTTCATAGGTGCTGTCCGATTGGTAAAAGCGGTCGAAAATATGCGACAATTGATCCCGGGGAATCCCGGGTCCGGTATCGCAGACCGATATGTCCAGCGAACCGGAAGGAAAGCTCTCTTCTTCCGTGTCATTTCTTGTTACCGTAATGGTTATTCTTCCACCCGGCGGGGTAAATTTTACGGCGTTTGAAAGAAGATTAAAGGCCGCTTCTTCCAGTTTTTTAGAATCAAAATAAAGCGCAATGCTTTCTTCTTCAGCGTGAAATGTCAACTCCAACTCATTTTTAGCGGCCACCGGCTCAAAAGAAGCAGTAATGCCCTTTAAAAAGGATACAATATTTTGAAAAGAGGCCTGCAATTTCATTTTGCCGCTGTCAAATTTTGAGAGTTCCAGCAATTGATTGATTAAACCCAGCAGCCGCTGGGAATTTCGCAGCATTAAATTCAGGCTTTTCTGCTGTTCTTTGTCACGGCTGCCGGACAGCATTTGCTCCAAAGGACCCATGATCAGCGTAAGGGGTGTACGGAATTCATGAGAAATGTTGGCAAAAAAACGGGATTTCACTTTATCCATCTCTTTCAGTTTTTCCGATTGTTCTTTCAACTGGAAGGTCTGCTTTTCTAATTGTTGATTCTTCTCTTCTATCTCCGTTGTTCTTTCTTCTAACTCCATTGTTCTCTCTTT